>JAUIHB010000004.1 GCA_030432465.1 Gammaproteobacteria bacterium | reverse complement strand
TAGCTTTTCTTTTCCTTGGAAACCAACGCATTAGTGCTTTTATTCCGCTTGGTGATTTGCTCGTAGATTTTTCCAATGTATAAATGCGTGGTGATAAAACCATTAGCATCCTTTTCCTGCTTATAACGCATTTCATCCGAGCCATAATACAACCATGCGGTACTGGAAGCCGTTGATTGACCATCAAACGGATTAATCTTGCCACTGCTCATGCTGATTTGCGTGGGCTTATTAAACGCGTTGTATTGAATGTTTCTTAAGCCATCGCTGCGCAGATTACCGTTTTCATCATAGGTGTAATTCCTTGTGCCACCATTGTTCCCCAGTATCACGCTTCTGACCGCATTAGGGCCTGCAAAGCCATTGCTGGCATTACGTTCCGTCCCAACCGCCTGATATTGATAAGCGCCCGCATAATCCGCACTGAAATTGGATTTTTTAGTGATGTTACCCACTTTGTCATAGGCATAGTTCACTGCACCATAACCCGTACCATCAACCGTTACCGAGCTGCTGGTTAAACGGTGTAACGTATCATAGGTATAAGATTCTACAGACTGAACCAGCCCCCCTGACCAGTAATTATCCACCGTCTGGGTTTCCAGATTGCCGTAACCACTGTAAATATAATCCGCTTTTTGCTGCAAGGAATTATTTGAGTACCACTCCGTCGTACGCATCTGGCCAGTTTCCTGATAAAACTCCCGTGACATGGAGGCATTACCATTCACCAAGGTGGCCGTTGTCCAGTTCCCCTGCTCATCCACGGCAGAAATATCCCGATACACATAGTTAGTCAGCGGATTATAACTGCGGTCAACATACCCTTTATCGGTGTACGCATTGGCAATCGTCAGGCCATTCGGATAGGTTACGGCTTTAGGGCGACCATAATTACCATCGATTTGCGTCTGGGTGACAAAAATATCACTGTTATCAATCTTGGTGACGACCGCTTTAACCTGACACAGGTCGTTATAGTGATAGGATTTGGCAAACTCTGTTCCATTATTACCGATGTCTTTGTATTCATAACTCGGCACACCCAGACATTTATCTGGCATCTGACCCGGATTACCAAAGGCATATACACTGGTACTGGTTTCATCCACACCCGCGACGGATTTTTGTATCATACGGCCCAGCGTATCGTAGTTGTAATCCGTCACATTGCCGCGTGCATCCGTTTCCGTATTCACCTCACCAAACCCGGTATAGGTAAAACTTTTCAGTCCCATATTCGGGTCATTCACCCATTGCTTCTGGCCTAACGCATTGTAAGTGGCGGTTATCACCGCACCATTAGCATCTTTTAAAGCTATCGGATTCCCCATGCCATCGTAGGCGTATTGGGTGACACCAGAATCGCTGATTGAATCATTAGCGGTGGTTTCCATTAATTGACCCAGGGCATTGTGAGTACGAGACATTAAACGCTCACCGCCATTAATCTCGATTTTGGTCTTATAAGGCCCTTCATCACCGCTGGACATCTGGCCATAGGTATAACGTACCTGCAATAGATTACTGCGCGTTTGATTAGAGTACTTATAAAGCAATCGTCCCGTTACGTCGTATTCCACATAATGTGTACCCACATTATTATTCGAGGAAGCTGACGGGATAGACTCAAAGGTTTTTCGGCCCAGACGGTCATAACGAACATTCACAAAAACCTCACCCTCATCCAGCTTCTCGGTTTTGGTGACAATCGCACGCCCGAGCTTATCATAGTAGGTCTCTGTCTTAGGTGAGCCTGCCGCATAGGTTATCGTCTTATAAACCGCTTTATCAATACCATCACAGCCAGCACCAGCACACCATTGGGTTCTCACATACCCATTCGGCACACCTATCCGCTCCGTTTTTTCCAAACGTCCCATGACATCGTAATCGAGGTAAGTCTTCAAATCGTTTATATCGGTTACTTCAGTGGGCTGCCCATATTTAGCATCCATTTCCATTGAGCTCGTGCCATCATCATTAGTGATGCTGTTCACGAAATAGTTATCGTCACTATAAGTGGTACTCACTTCACGAGATGACTCGCCCACGGATGAAGTCGTCACTTTGGTAGGTGAGCCATAATCATTAAACACGCTGGTGACCGTGGTCGATTTCGCATCTGCGGCAGAAACTGTCACCGTGGAAGGCAAACGACTGCTTTCGTCATAAGCGGTGATATTGGTCGTCACGGTTTTATCAGCATCCAATGTCGCATTGGCATCGTAAAGTGCCCATGAGAACTGAGAGGTATCCAGTTTTTTCGTGGTCGTAATGGTTTTCTGGGGTTTGTTAATCCACCAGTCACTCTCATCAACCGAGTAATACGTCTTGGTTGTCCTTGTTTCTGTTGTACCATATCCCTGAACGGTCTTTTTACCTTGATAATAAATACGCCCATAGCTCGCATCATAGCTGGCACTGTCCAGTGATAAGGACCCAAAACCACCGCTCGGCATGTCATCACCAACCCACTGAAAGGTCGTTCCTAAGGAGCGGCCACCATTCAACTCAAACTTGGTTTGCATGGTCAACCCATTTATCACCCAGACAGTCCCTGCATCGGTTGTTGCAACAGATTTGTACCCTTGCCTTTGCCATGACAAACGTTTTCCTTGTTCATAACAATCCAGATTATCACTCGTTTTGACACAAGTTGCTGCGGTATGCTGTTTACCGGATAACGGAAACACCTGATGAAAGTCACTCACACTGCGTATATGCTCAGAAATATTCCCGTCATAATCCAATTGCGATGGGGTATCCAACGTTATGCGGCGGAATCCCTGAAAACCTCGTCCTTCGGCATTGTAAACCGCCCCTTCATATTGATAGGTCACATCATTCATTTGACTATCCAGTCCGTTGGACTGACTGAACTGACTCACTACATACATGCTGGAGGCAAAAGCAAAATACGCATCGCCATCGGACGCGGTTTCTGCTTCGGTCATCTGATAAATATCAAAATGATTATCGTTGGCGGCACTGCTCGGCTTTTGCGAAGACGATAGCGGTAAGTATGACCATTGGCTGGTGACACCCAACGCATTGGTGGTCGATGCCAGCATGTCTCTTGGCTCATAATCACTGAAAGTATTCCCAGTGCCTGAGCCATAATTACGGTTTAAGTAAACCCCTTTTTCAGAGATACTACTCGGCAGACCGTCAAGCGCGGTGGTTTTGCAATAAGTACCTTCTTGAACTGGTGAACATCCGTAACTAAATACCAAGTCAGGTAAACCTTTACCAAATGAGTCAACGACTACGGCGCTTGAAGGACTACCAATTAAATCGGTATCTTTTCTTGTTGCTATAATATTGCCATCGGCGTCTTCCTCAAAAAATAATGCATCATATCGATAGACACCCACATCTTTGCTGGCTGAAATATGACCAAACCTCCCAGAACCTGACACATTATTAAACACAATCTCATAAAGTTCATCGCCACACACCCATCGATAAATTCCATTTTTTAGGGCGTAAACACAGGCTTCCACTAGTCGGTCATCGCTACCACCCGGAAATATCAGCTCTTGCTTACCATCCCCATTAACGTCCATTACTTTCATGGCACCATCGTACTTAAGTTGTGTCTGCATCTCCCATTCAGTCGAAGTAATATTATAATGAGGGAGCACACGCCCCTCAAGCTGACTTTGTGCACCCAGATCAATTTGCGCACCGAAAGCCCCATTACCCAGATTCAGTTTAGCCTGCAGATTAACAGCTCCGGTCTCTTCACCCGGCCAACCAATAATATCGTCCAGGCCATCACTGTTCACATCGAACAACATGGCAAACTGTTTTTGACTGCCTTGAAAAAAATCAATAGGCGATGAATTAAAACTGACCACATTGTCATTTCGCTGAGTGAGTAACAAACGGTGCAAATGAGAACCTACATAACGAAAGTTATTATAATAGGTCACCAAATCAGGCAACCCATTACCATCCATATCCCCAACATAAGCATAAGAAATTTTTGACGGATTAGCGTCAGATGTAGTGATTCGATGGATTTCTTGTTGATTATATTCAGTAAATGGAAGCTCACTATTTCCGGTATTGGTGTACAAATAAACGATTAGATCCTGCCCTATATAACGGCTGATTAAAATATCAGCCAGACCATCACCAGAATAATCCGCCGCATGAACAACCGCATCGTGTTTATTATTACGGTTAAGCATTTCGATATTAGTGATAATTGAGCTTTGGCTAATCACATTATTAGTTTTTTGAGTCAGTAATATTTCTAATTTTTGGTTATTGATCTGCCACACATCCGTCGTACCATTACGATCAAAATCCGCATCAATACAGATCCGGCGCTTTAATACCGAATGATAAGTACAGTCATTCAATTTAAGGTTATGAGTCTGACTATTGCCTTCAGCATCCAGAAAATACCCCGGCCAATCTCTCACCCCATCACCATTCATATCACCTCGTGGGGCAATTTTATTTAATTCAGGCTTAGGCTCACTAAAAAGTTTAACATTACCTGAATCAGCTAATGGCTCAATAGCATATAAGGTTTCAGACTCATGCCAATCAAACTCAGTTGGCTCAAAGCAGGCCGCATCGGTTTCACCACAATACTTTATTGAACGTAAAATAGAACGCCCTGTCGCTTCACTCGGTAAAATATCGGTGCTACCAGCGTTACCATAATTTAATGACAATTGACTCACGCGTGAACTGGCGTAATAGGCCGTAATATGACTCAGCAATTTGGTTTGACGAAGTTTACCGCCACTAACGTAACTGGTATTCGTGTCCGGACGGTCATCACGATAAGTAAAAGACACTTTTCGATTGCCCGGGTTATCTCCTTCTCCGGTATAAAGAATATTTTTTAAAACCACTTCACCATTCGCTGTGGTTTCCACATAGTCGTAAACGATGGTGTTCTTGTCTTCATCTTTCGACTCCTTGGCAATCAGCCAGGTCATCGGAGTAGAGATATTCACAGGCGTCACGACTTCGCCGTAATTTCCCTTGGTACCATAATAACTTTTACGCCCATCGTTGTACTCTACTAGAAAGGTGCTACTAGATTGATAGAGCTCACCCGTTTGCGTCACGCGAACAAAGCTATCCAACTCAGTCCGGTACTCTGCACCACTGGTTCCATAATCAACATCATTGACCACCATTAAACGCTGGCCGTCCAGACAAAGCCTGTCGTCAGCATTAAACTTAACACCGCCAGTGAAACCATCTTGCGCAAAGGTCGCTCCACAACGAGAGATAGCAGAGCCCGCCGACAATGACCAGCCTACACCAGCAATGCCATTCCCGCCTCTGGATGAATAATTCAACGAAACTGATGGCTGCATACCATTTCTTCCCGGAGCCATGGTGATTGGCACTGAATAGCTGGCCGTACCGCCAGAAACGCTGGCTTGTCCGGGAGTAGCGCCGACAAATTCATTAATTTCGCTTGTAGGCTCTGCATACGGCGTATCAGTAACTGGGAATGCTTTGGGAGCAATATAAATAGCGACCGTATTAGATGTCGCGCAGGCAATATCCGTATTACAGGCGGTCACTCGATACTCCCAAGTTTCATCAGCTGTAGGCTTAGTGATACTGTGACTATTACCTGATACGTTGGCGATATCTCCCCAGGTTGTGGTACCTTTTACTCGTTCCTGTAATCGCCACTCGGTGACATTACCTTGTGCGGAAAAATCCACATCAAATGCTGTTTCAGCAAAACCTAATTCGACGGCATTGAGTTCAACTGCTTCTGGCATTTTGCGGGCATTGGTAAAATTGGAATAAGCACCATTAGAACAAGCCCATTCTTCTTGGTTACAGCCAACCACACGAAAATCCCACACACCATCACTTAAGTCCGTATAGCTCACCGACAGCGACTGATTGGTTGGATTAATGACCACTGGCGGATTTTCATAACTACCATTAGGTGACTCAAAGTCATCCTTAACTCGTCGACTCACCTTGTAGTAAGTCGCATTCCCCGTTGAAGCATTCCACATCACCGTCGCTTGTTGATTGGTTGTGGTGGCAGGTGAGTTGAAATTAGAGGGTCGGCCGGGTAAATGCAACACTCTGACAACAGAAGAGCCAGCTGCTTGGCCACACAAACGCTCACCAACAATTGTATTACACGCGGCCACTTTAAACTGATAATCACCATCACTATAATCACTGGTGGTAAATTCTGTTGCGGTACCGTTATAGCCAGAAACTGCTGTCCAGCCACCCCCATTGACTCGCTTTTCCAGAGTATAAGAATGCACCATTCGATAAGCTTGGTCACTCGGCGGACTCCACGAGATGGTAATATTGCCACTGGTATTTTGCAGGGTATTTACGTTTAAATTTTCAGGCTGATTAGGAGCTCCAATAACATCAACCCCAAAAGATGTTCCCCAACCACCACAATTACCCTCGCCAGTTCCAGTGTGGACACAAAGCCTAGCTTTATAAAAATAGTAACCCGGCGTTCTATTATCTACGGTAAAGGAATTTCCACTCAATGAAGTATCACGTCCATCAATAATCAACTCGCCATTTTCTGTCACGTATAAACGATCGCCAACACCTTTGGCAAATAACGTAGCTCTTGAACGTGAAGGGTTATCACCAGAAATCTTACTTTCTACGGTAATAATAATTTCAGTTTCTCGCGCACTACTACAACCGCCAGAGTTACAAGCTGATATTTTAAACTGATGATTCATCACATAAAGGGAGTAAGATGTCGTCGTTCCAGTGACATCACGAGAACTCCAATCATTAGTTTCTGGATTTAAATATTGAACCAAATAATAAGTCGCATTAGAGATGGCATTCCACGAAAAATCAAATACATCTGTATTTTGACCAGAACCAGAAACAAAATAAGTTTCTTCAAACACAGGCGCTTCTGTTGGAGCATCCATCAGAATCACTTGGTTTTGAACAGGAGAGTTTGTGCAAACGGTAGGCGTATTACACGCACTTAAATAATATTGCCATGTTTCATTCGATATGGATTTAGTCGTAGAATAAACACCCGAGTTAGTTGTGATTGTCTTGACATTATTCCAGCTTGAAGCGCCTTGCTTTCTTTCAAACAAAGTTAATCCCGTGACGGTTCCACTTGCTGAAAAGTTAACTGAGTAACTTTCGTTTTTATGCACATCCCCAGAAGTAGTTACAATGAGGTTGGTCGGTGGAAAACGTACTTGTGTCACACCAGAGTTGCGATAACTCGAACATGCCCAATCTTTTTGATTACAGGCTCTAACTCTAAACTCCCAATCTCCTTCCGTGAGATTAGTAACACTTAATAAATGATTACCTGCGCCACCATTTTTCCGTAAAAAACTACCTTCTGCAGGCCAACTAGTCCCGGTTTTACGTTTTTGCAATTGATAATAATTTATGCTGCCAGTCGCACCCGACCAGTTAACATTAACACTCGCGTCCTGTTCTAATGAAGGCGATTGGACACTGGTGGGATTATTCGGTTTGGCATAAACCTCAACAATATTGCCTGTTTTTAAGCTGCTACATTCTTCACTTCCCGCAATAGTATTGCAGGCTTTCACACGGTATCGGTAAGCACCATCAGTAACGCTTGAAAAACTTTTTGAAAGTGACGTGCCAGAATAAACCTGAGACCAACTACCGGAATTTTTTTGTTGCTCTAAAACATAACGATGGACAACCCCCGATACACTGCTCCAATTAACAGTAAAAATTCCGTTAGTCACTGTTGATACAGAGCTATTGATTGACGTCGGAATACCCGGCTTACCCACAACTGTCATTTCAAACACTAAACCATAAGCAGTACATGCACCGCCACTACCTAAATCATGGCAAGTTTTAGCGCGGTAACGATAAACTCCAGGCGCTCTGGTTAATGGCACTTGATTATTGGGAAAACTCTGTCCTTCATAAATTAGCTGATTATTTTCTTTCAGATAAATACGGTCTCTACCACCCACGGTTAAAGTAAAACTTTCTCGATTTGGTGTTTCTCCGCTAATGTTTGGAACTTGACTCACAGTAACCGTAAAATTTGATGTCCAACTACTGCAACCACCTAAATTACAAGCACGCACTCTAAAGTTGTAGCTTCCCAGTAATAATTGAAAAGAATAAGAAGTACTAGTAGTAGACAGATTAGTACCATCTCTTTGCAACTCATATCTTGTAGCACTACTAATACGCCCCCATACCAAGCTGTAAGGCGCACTGGTATTGCTGGTAGAAACACTATTTTTACTAGTGATTGCTGGCATGCTAGGGGGACGTTGAACAGTTATTATCGCGGTTTCACTATAATTAGAACACTGTCCGGAAGCACTACATGCTTTGACTTTATAAGCATAGCTTCCATCAGATTTGCCACTGAAAGTTCGAGTTCGACTGGAGCTTTGTGAAAAGCTCGTCCAAGTTCCTGAATTTATTTGCTGATACAATGTATAAAGCGTTGCTCCACCCACAGCATTCCAACTCACAGAATAACTACCATTATTACTAACTGATGGGAGCGTCGGCTTGGCTGGAGGTTGTACATTCACACTAACACTAAAATTGATAGTGTCTTCTACAGTAGTTGTAAATATAGGCTCCTGTGGAGTCCCCGTCTTTCTCGTTACATGTAACTCATAACGATAATTACCTGAGCCCCGTCCCGTAATATTGACTGCTGTACCACTATTCGCGACAGAGCCTGTAGATACATTATTTTTATATTCGATAACAAAAAAGTTAACTACGACACCTGCCCCACTATGATGCCAAGCGAGCATGTACGCACCATCGGTATCAGTTGAAGTAGGGTATTGGGTGAAATTACCTGCAGACACAATCGCAGAAAAAAACAGTCCAACAATAAAAACAATCGACGAGAATAATCGGCTAAACGAAGCAGTTTTCTTGGTTTCCATTTTATTATAGCTTTCCAATTAAATATTAATATAAAGCGACCCTGTTCTGCTTAACCGCAAATTGAGTACACAGCAATACATGCCTTTATATTTTTAACAATATACTGTGGCAAAAATTAAATTATTTGAATAAACCTATATCGCCAAAAATTTAGCAATATTGATTTATATTTAAAGGAAGGTGATAGATTTTTTTATTTATTTGTTGCTGAAACACGTCCTTTATTTCACAGCAGGATGATAAGACAAAGAATAAATTCAAACAAGCATTATTTTTTAAAAATAACTAACCGTCATTAAGAATGATGGCAATTCAAGATAGGTAATACTTATTTATTATAAATCAATCTCTTTTATGGAAAAATAGCCTTTAATCTGCTTCCAGACTTGGTAAATACGTTCTATTCACTTCATGAACTGAACGGTTAGTACAGGGATAGGAGTCCCTCAAGCTTTCAACAGAGTCAAGTACCTATCAGAGATTCCCCCTTCTAACTCTCTCAAAATATAACAACCTGCCCAAACAAATAACAATGGTTAAACCCCAACCTCTTGCCTGGACAGAAAATACCTGAGATGGCTAACTGGCCCGTAATATAACCACATCTTCCTGAGGGTTTTCATCCCACTCAGCAACCGGCAAGTTATCTTTTTGAGTCATCACTTCAGCGAGTTCTACGGAAGAAACATTTTGAGTACTTTTTTCACTTTGATACCAGCCTCCAGCAATAGAGATCAAACGACGTTGATGGGAAATATATTTTCCCCAAACACGAGTCAAAGACGAGGCTTCAAAATCGCCAGCATTTACCGCTTTAACAAAAGCGAGATCTTGTTCTCTAGGATCAAAAACCTGCTCATCGAGTAATGCCTGTAGCAGGCTACCATTCTGTTCTAGCAGATTACTTTCATCATGAGTAAACACACCAGAGCGTGCAAACCCATAGGGGAATTTATTGATATCGTAAAATCGTTTATTACACCAGTATTGTCGTGTCTTCATTGCTAAAACCTCAACTTAAAAAACTCTACCTCATCAGGTAAATGCTATCAATTGAGTCCGCAAGGGTACGCTCAAAGTTTGACCTTTTTATGACAATATCAAAAATAAACTAACTACACTTCTCAACAATTTAAACATCTTTATTAGGACTGTTTTCATAAAGCTGCTTCAGGGAAATAGACAAGCCATCATTCATTACCATACGTGCATGCTTTTGTGATAACTGCCTTGGACCTTTTACACCACAAGAGTGAGCAATAACCCCTACCGCATACATCATGTTTTTAGCGTAATAAGCAACTCTTTCAGATTTTTCAGTTACCACTAAACCCCGTTGTAGTTTCTTATCATGTGTTGCTACACCTGTCGGACAAGTGTTCTTATGACACTGCATCGACTGAATACATCCTAAAGCAAACATAAAACCGCGTGCGGAATTACAAAAGTCAGCTCCAACACACAGAGCCCAGGCAACATCAGCAGGATTCACCATTTTTCCAGAAACGAAAACTTTAATGCGCTCACGCAAGCCATGCCGCTTTAATGCATTGATTAATACCGGCAACGTTTCTTGTATGGTTAACCCCATATCATCCATTAATGTCATTGGCGCAGCTCCCGTGCCACCATCGGAACTATCTAGTGTAATAAAATCTGGTGCGCACTCTATTCCTTGACTTTTAATATCCGTAAACAATTCGTCTAACCAATCAGGGGAGCCTATGACCGCTTTAAAACCTACGGGTTTTCCTGTAACTTCCCGAATATGTCCAATCATATCAATCAGATCTTGATTACTATTAATATCCGAATGGCGATTAGGACTAATCGAGTCAACGCCTTCTTTGATACCTCGTATTTCGGCAATTTCAGCAGTCACTTTATCTCCGGGTAAAATACCGCCTTTACCGGGTTTAGCACCTTGAGATAATTTAATTTCAATCATTTTTACTTGCTCATAAGAGGCTATTTTTTTCAGCTTTTCATCACTTAAATTACCTTCCTCATCACGCGCGCCATATTTAGCTGTACCAATTTGAAAAATAATATCCGCCCCACCTTCCAAGTGGTAAGATGAAAGACCGCCTTCTCCGGTATTTAGCCAAGTTCCAGCTTTGGCTGCGCCAATAGAAAGTGCTCTTATAGCAGGTTGAGAAACTGAGCCATAGCTCATTGCAGAAATACCAAAAAAAGAACTGGTTACCCAAGGCTTACGACATGACTCTCCCACCGTAATTGGTTTGGGGCTAACAGCATCTTTACTCATTGTTGGGTAAGGGCAATTAACAAACAAAATACTTCCCACTTTCTTCGTATCACGTGTCGAACCGAAACCAATAGTGTTATCCAAGTTTTTGGCTGCACGATAAACCCAACTGCGTTGGGCACGATTAAAAGGAAGTTCTTCCCTATCCATCGCAAAAAAGTACTGTCGAAAAAAGCCTCCAATATGCTCAAAGAAATAACGAAAACGTCCAATAATAGGATAGTTTCTTTTTATTGCATGGCGTGTTTGAAAACGGTCAGAAATAT
Source organism: Gammaproteobacteria bacterium (assembly GCA_030432465.1). Taxonomy (GTDB): domain Bacteria; phylum Pseudomonadota; class Gammaproteobacteria; order Enterobacterales; family Kangiellaceae; genus Aliikangiella. The sequence goes on along the minus strand of JAUIHB010000004.1, from coordinate 26,149 downwards.
ATAATATGGTGAGAGTTATAATTGCAACAGCGATAAGAACTAAGAAAAATAACTCAACCCACTGACTAGCAATATTCAGAAAATTTTGCGTACCTTCAGACAACATAAACAACTCCTCCCACAATATTTTTTTCTTCAGTGGCAATCAACCAATGAAAGTAGATGAAATGAATAATACGATTAACTCATAAATAATTGAGTGGCGATAAATGCTAAAAAAACGCCCATTATCCAATCAAAATAATGCCCATGACTTTGATACCAAGCTAAAACTTGTTTTCTGGAAAAAAACCATGCAACGACAATAAACCACAATATGGTATAGATGACCAACCACAGACCATATAATCCCTGCATCCATAACGATGTATTAGGACTGACAATACTGGTGAATAAAACCAAAAAGAATACGGTTACTTTGGGGTTAAATACATTCGTTAAAAATCCTTGTCGAAAAGCTTTAATATTCTCCAACGTTTGGACGACTTCAGGTTCATTTGTAGCTTTTATTTTTGCTCTTGATTGAAATAGCTGCCATGCTAGCCACAACAAATAAAGCGCACCTATAGCTTTTATAATTTGAAACAGTATTTCCGACTGAGACAATATAAGCGCTATACCAAATAAGGTATAGATTAAATGAATAGAAATACCACAACCAACACCAATAGCAGTCATGACACCCGCCACTTTTCCACTGCGCAAAGTATTTTTTAATACAACTGCAAAGTCAGCCCCTGGACTCGCAACAGCAAAAACGTGAGCTAAGCTCAATAAAGTAAACTCATTTAACATCTTGTTTTAGATAGTATCATTAAACACCTGAGCGAATAGCTTTAAGCTAAAACTAATACTTCACGCAAACGTTTTTAGGCTCAGTAAAAAAGCGGAGAGCTTCCATACCACCTTCCCTGCCAACACCTGAAGACTTCATACCTCCAAAAGGTGTTCTGAGGTCGCGCAACAACCAGCAATTTAGCCATACAATACCAAAGTCTAATTCACGAGCTAAATTATGACAGCGCTTAATGTTATTACTCCAAACCGAAGTTGCTAAACCATATTCAGTTCCATTGGCAAGCGCCAGCGCTTCTTCATCAGTGTCAAATGGTTGTAGTGTACACACTGGGCCAAAAATTTCTTCCTGATTGGTTCTGCACTCAAGTGGTAAATTTTCTATAACGGTAGGCTCAACAAAATATCCTTCTGAACAGCGCCCTTCAAGTCTTAACTGATTACCGCCACATAAAATTTTTCCGCCTTCCTGTTTAGCAAGTTCAATATAAGATAATACTTTTTCCATATGAGGTTTAGATACTAATGCCCCATGCTGTGTTTGTTTATCTAACGGATCACCAATACGTAGTCGAGAGACTTTTTCAATAAATGCCTGTTTAAAATTTTGGTAAATTGATCGCTCAATATAAATACGAGAACCACATAAACAAATTTGCCCTTGATTTGAAAATGCCGCCCGAGCAACTTCACTTACGGTGCTATCAAAATCACAATCAGCAAAAACTAAAGTGGGATTTTTTCCTCCAAGCTCTAATGAGGTTTTTTTCAATAAGGGTGCCGCAATTCCGGCAATTCTTTTTCCAGTTGAGCTCCCACCGGTGAAACTAATTGCTTTAATCTCTGGATGAGTGATCATTGGTTCGCCAATTGATGCCCCTGTTCCATGCAAAATATTAATCACACCTTTAGGGATCCCGACTTCAATACATAGGCGAGAAAAAATAAAAGCTGTCATAGGTGTTATTTCAGAAGGCTTAGCAATAACACAATTTCCCGTAGCTAAAGCCGGCGCTATTTTCCAAGTAAACAAATAGAGAGGTAAGTTCCAAGGTGAAATACAACCCACAATACCAATAGGTTCGCGTAAAGTATAATTCACTCCCACACTCCCCATACCGTGAGACTCACTGGCAAACTGAGTTGCTGCATTGGCAAAAAATCGTAAATTGGCGGCACTACGATAACAATCAACAGCTTTGGCAAACCCTATTGGTTTACCATTATCAATTGCTTCTGCCTTGGCCAGCTCATCACTGGCATTTTCAATAGCCTCAGCTAATTTGATTAATAAGATAGAACGCTCTTCAGCTGACATTTCTGCCCAAGATTGCTTGGCGAGCTTGGCACTCTCAACAGCTGCAATGAGATCCTTTTCATCAGACTCCGGTATTTTCGAATAAATTTGTCCTGTAGCCGGCTCATAGTTATCTATGTACTTATCATTGACCGGAGCAACTAGCTCACCGTTAATATAGTTTGCAATTATCTGCATTGATATCACCAACATCGATTCTTATTTTGATTATAAATTGAAAGTGTAATACAACGACTTGCTACAGATTTACGTCATATTACAGACATACTACATACTGCTAGTTCTACCGCCATCAACAGGCAAATTAACTCCGGTAATATACCCTGCGGCAGGGGATGCTAGAAAAGCTACAGCATTGGCAAATTCTTCAGCCTCACCAAAACGGCGCATAGGAATTATAGATTTTTCCTCAGCCTCCATTTCTTCAATACTCATTCCCATTTTTTCTGCCTTATTTTTTATAATGGCTTCCAATCTGACAGTATTCGTAGCTCCCGGTAAAACATTGTTAACAGTGATATTAAACTGTCCAAGTTCGTTCGCCATAGTTTTTGACCAACTCGCCACAGCACCACGCACCGTATTAGAAACGCCAAGATTAGGTAAGGGCTGTTTTACACTGGTTGATATCACATTGATAATTCTACCGTATCCGCTTTTTTTCATGCCGGGTAATAACTTTTGTGTAATCTGGTGGTTATTAATCAAGTGCTGATTAAAGGCAGCTAAAAAAGCACTGCTATCAGCAGTATTCGCAGGACCAGGAGCAGGACCACCAGTATTATTAACGAGAATTTGATACTCAGGAACAACCGTTAGCTGCTCATCCAAAGCTCTGGCGACCACATCGACATCAGCAAAATCTGCACAAATAGCAAAATGCTCTTGATTTCCATTATTGGCAAGTTCACTTTTAACCGCATTAAGCTTTTCCAGATTACGTGCAAACAAAGTCACGTTTGCCCCCATTTTTGCTAATTGTATCGCGATAGCTTTACCCATGCCCTGCGAACTACCGCAAACTAATGCATTTTTATGGTTTAAATTGAGATCCATTGGTTTGTTCTCACTTATTTGTTTGAATAATAAAAAGGAATTATAAAATTTAGCATCACTTTATATGAGCCACACAGATGTATCAACTCTGACAGGTATAGAATAAGGAAAGTAAAGGGTGCCGGAATAAACACCCTGAAAATTTTAAGCTTGGATTGCTTGTAACACACCAGCTTTATCTAAACCGCAGCGACGCAGTAAATCACCAGGTTCACCATGTTCGATAAAGCGATCAGGGATCCCTAAATTTAACACGTTGCGCTGAATATTTTGTTGCATAAAAAACTCGTTAACCGCGCTACCAGCGCCACCAGATATTGCATTTTCTTCTAATGTTACAAATCGCTCGTGATTTTGACTCAGCTCTTTCAATAGAGACTCATCGAGAGGTTTAACAAAACGCATATCCACCACGCTCGCATCAATTTCTTGTGCAACCTCTAGTGCAATCTGCAACAGACTTCCGAAAGCCAACAAGACAATATGTTTGCCTTCCCGTTTTACGACCGCTTTACCAATATCAATCGTTTCAAGATCGCTTCCTGGACTCGCACCAATTCCTGCACCACGTGGATAACGAACAGCTGCAGGGCCACTATGTTTATATCCGGTAGATAACATTAAACGACACTCTCGCTCATCGCTAGGCGTCATGATTAGCATATTAGGTATACAACGTAAAAAGCTCAAATCAAAGGCGCCGTGGTGAGTGGCACCGTCTCCACCAACCAAGCCGCCACGATCGATTGCAAATAAGACATCTAAATCTTGTAAAGCAACATCGTGAATCAGTTGATCATAAGCTCTTTGTAAAAAAGAGCTATATATCGCACACACCGGCTTTGCACCTTCACATGCCATACCTGCAGCTAAAGTAACGGCATGTTGCTCGGCAATCCCCACATCGAAATAACGTTCTTTATATTCTCTTGAAAACGCGATTAAATCTGAACCTTCCCGCATGGCGGGTGTGATTCCCATTAAGCGCTCATCAGTCGCTGCCATATCACAAAGCCATTGTCCAAAAACATTAGAAAAAGTACGCTTCTTTTTTGCTTTTGGTAGCTCGGTTTCTTTGGGATTAAAAACTGGCACTGCATGATAAGCAATTGGATCTTTCTCTGCCGGCTCAAAACCTTTGCCCTTACGTGTAACCACATGCAGCAGCTGAGGACCATTTAGTGCTTTAATGTTTTCAATGGTTGTGAGCAAGGCAGGCAGATTATGCCCATCAATGGGGCCAATATAATTAAAGCCTAATTCTTCAAACAAAGTTCCGGGCAATACCATTCCTTTCATATGCTCTTCGACACGATGCGCCCACTCGGAGATGGTCGGCATATTCTGCAATACCTTTTTCCCTCCCTCCTTAATACTGCTGTAAAACTTTCCAGATAACACTTTAGCCAAATAATTATTCAATCCTCCAACATTTTCGGAAATAGACATATCATTATCATTGAGGATTACAATTAAATTAGCGTCTAAGTTTGCGGCATGATTTAGTGCTTCAAAAGCCATTCCCGCCGTCATCGCACCATCACCAATCACGGCAACAAAACGTCTTTCATCACCTTTTGCTTTAGCAACAACGGCCATACCTAACGCTGCACTTATTGATGTACTTGAATGACCAACTCCAAATGCATCGTAATCACTTTCAAAACGACTAGGGAAAGGGTGTAAACCATCGGTCTGGCGAATAGAAAGTAGCTCTTCTTTACGACCAGTCAATACTTTATGTGGGTAAGCCTGGTGTCCTACGTCCCAAATAATTTTGTCGTTGGGCGTATCAAATAGATAATGTAACGCTACAGTGAGTTCAACGGTTCCCAAGCCTGCTGCAAAGTGGCCGCCGCATTGACTGGTAGAATCAATTAAAAACTCACGCAGCTCTTTGGAAATTTCGCTCAAAATCTCTTTGGGCAAATCACGTAATTCGGCGGGCGAGTTAAGCTTGGCTAAATTTGGGTATTTTTCTGGATTACACAACATAAATAATTATCTTTCAGTCTCAGGAAGTAATTAGCGAACTTCACTTCCAACAAATCAATGAGCGGTTTACTCAACATTAATAAATTGGCTATAACCAACCCTACAATGCTCAGTAACATGCCGCAAAAAGCTTTAATTAATAATCACGTTGAATGATGTATCGAGCAAAAGCCGCTAAATTGTCGCTATTATAGGGCAATGCTTCTAAAGCCGTGAGCGCTTTTTCAACCAGCGATTGTGCTCGCTGCTTAGCACCATCCAAACCGAGTAAGGCAGGAAAAGTCGCTTTGTTTTTGGCAACATCTGATCCTTGAGGTTTCCCTAAAGTTTCTGTGTCAGACTCAATATCGAGAATATCATCGCGAATTTGAAACGCTAAGCCAAGAGATTGACTATAAACCACTAAATTTTCCAAAATTAAGGGGTCGCGAACATCACTCGCTAAATAACCCAGTTTAAGAGACACATCTATCAATGCCCCAGTTTTCATGCGATGCATGGATTCAAGTATATCTAAACTGACGGTTTGATTAGTCATTTCCAAGTCAACCGCTTGACCGCCTCCCATCCCTAAGGAACCACTGGCTTGACTTAACTCGACTAACATTTGCAAACGCGTTTCTGCCTCTACAGATAAACAATCACTTTTAGCTAATAACTCAAAGGCTAAAGTTTGCAGCGCATCACCAGCTAAAACAGCTGTAGCTTCATCAAAAGCAATATGACAGGTGGGTATTCCGCGCCTTAAATCATCATCATCCATACAGGGCAAATCGTCGTGTATTAAAGAGTAGGCATGTATCAACTCAACTGCAATGGCAGGAATATCTAACTGCGTTTTCTCAACCCCGAGCATTTCTCCACAAGCATAGACCAATGCTGGCCTTAATCGTTTTCCGGGGTTAAGTGCCGAATAACGCATTGCTTTATGCAGCCTTTGAGGACCGACTGTTAATGTAGGTAGGTTAGCATCAAGTAATTGATTAACTCGTTCTTGAACGGATTTTAGAAAAGTTCTATGAGGCATAATGTCTATCGTTTGGCGTTATATTCACGAAATAGTATCGCTTAGTCTTTTTCAAAGCTTTCTAGTTGCTCACCATCTTGAGTGAGAATACTGACTTTTTGCTGTGCTTGATCTAGCATTTGCTGACATTCTCGCGTCAATTTAACGCCTTTCTCAAACTGCGCTAATGACTCTTCTAACGGGAGCTCACCTTTTTCCAAATTATCAACGATGGCTTCTAGCGTAGCTAACTGCGCTTCGAAAGAAGCATTTTGGGCACTTATAGCTTTGTCTTTAGCACTCATGAGATGTCTCCTGAAATAATATTTTCTTTCCCAGACAAAACCAAAATATGATTTCCTCTGATTAAATCTTTAGCATAGCGATCAACAATCTTGTAATTAACCTTCTAACCTTCAAGCCCTTTTAAAAAAAGGGGCGATATTGTCTCGCATTTCTCATTCGAAAGAAATATTTTCAGCTTTAAAAGTAGAATTTAACTATCAGACTGGATTTGTCCCAAAACTTGACTAACCTTTGTGTAGGTCTGTTAAAAAGAATAAGTTGCGAAACTCTGCTTATCGCAACCGTTTGAAAGCAAAGGAGCTTTTACAAGTTGGATATAGCCACTCTCGTAGGGTTAATCGGTGGCATAGCTATGGTTCTAATGGCTATGGTGCTAGGCGGAAGCGTCCTAACATTTATCGATGCACCTTCAATACTTATTGTTGTAGTTGGTACTCACTTCATTGTAATGATGAAATATTCTCTGGGTGATTTTTTAAGTGCCGCAGGATCGGGCATGAAAGTTCTCACCTTTAAGTCACCTAACTATGATGAACTCATTGAAAGCATTGTTGAACTCGCCGATATGGCGCGAAAAAGCGGTTTATTAGCTTTGGAAGGTGCGGAAATTAGCGATCCTTTTATGAAAAAGGGGATCAGTTTACTCGTTGATGGACATGACGGCGATGTGGTTCGCTCCATCCTAGAAAAAGATATGAGAATGGCCTCAACTCGACACAAGCAAAGCGCCGGAATATTTAAGTCGATGGCCGATATAGCTCCAGCTATGGGAATGATAGGCACACTTGTAGGTTTAGTAGCGATGCTGTCCAACATGGATGATCCAAAGTCCATTGGTCCTGCGATGGCTGTTGCATTACTCACGACATTATATGGTGCCATCATGGCCAACATGGTAGGCATTCCTATCGCGGATAAACTAATCCTTCGAGATGGCGAAGAAAGCACAGCAAGAAGTTTAATTATTGACGGATTATTAGGTATCCAAGCAGGCCAAAATCCTCGTGTTATCGAACAGGTTCTTCATGGTTATCTGGCTGAAGGCAAACGGCCAACGGCAGAAGAGTAATGATTAATAGGTGATCCAAAGTGAGTGACCAAGAAGAGTGTGACTGCCCACCTGAGGGCCTCCCCCAATATATGGGGACTTTTGCCGACCTGATGGCTTTACTTATGTGTTTTTTCGTTTTACTTCTCTCATTTTCAGAAATGGATCTTTTAAAGTTTAAACAGATTGCAGGCTCCATGAAATTTGCATTTGGTGTACAAAACAAAGTCGATGTTAAAGATATTCCTAAAGGAACCAGTATTATTGCGCGTGAATTTTCACCAGGTAAACCACAGCCAACGATCATTGAAGCAGTCATGCAGCAGACGATCGATATCACTAAAGAGACTTTAGAGTTTGATGAACCAGATGATGATGAACCTAAAGAAGGCGATGGCGATAAAAGTAATAAAGGTAATAAAGAAAACCAAGGCGAAGGAAAACAAATAGATCCCAATAATTCCCAGTCAAATCCGTCTGGCGAGCAATTAGAGACTGAAACAGCAGCAGAAAAGGCCGCTAGACTCGCCAGAGAACAGGCACAGGCGGAAGCCTTAGCAAAAGCAATTGCTGCGGAATTAGAAGCAGAAATTATCAATGGACAGGTTGAACTACTTGCCAAAGGCGCTTATGTCATCATTCGTATTCGCGAAAAAGGCTCTTTTGCATCAGCCTCGGACACTATTGAAGAAGAGTTTTTGCCCGTTATTCGCAAGATCGAAGGCATACTAGCGAATACTAAAGGCGAAATCAGAGTCGCAGGACACACCGACAACCTGCCCATTAATAATGAGTTTTTCCGTTCTAACTGGGAATTATCCGGTGGTCGAGCAGGCTCTGTAACCAGAGAATTATTACGCACTGGTAATCTTGATAGAAACCGTTTTGTTATCACGGGGTATGCAGATACTAAACCGATTGCCGATAACGCAACTTATGAAGGGCGTTCTGCTAATCGTCGAGTTGAAATTATCATTGTTCAAGGCGAAACACCAGAAGGAGAAGTTGTTGGTGTTGGATTAGATACACCGCAAAGTTAAGCCAAGAAAAGAGAAAAGATATAGAACAATATCAGCTAAATAAGTCAGTAATACAAAAGACACTTAACGGAAGTTAAGTGAAAGTTAATACCGAGTATCTACTCGATAGTTTCCTGATACCATTTTTTGACTGCCGGCAAATCAAAAACCCAATCCTGTAAATTATCGCCGCGTTGCGCAACAGGCATTCCATCTCGAATCCACCTTTCTACGCTAGTTACCGTGGCATCCATAAGGCTAGCTAAAGTCTCTTTACCGACAATTTTATCATTTGGCATAAAACCAATATTGTCGCTATCAACTCCTCGGTTTTGACGCCTTTTTGCTTGACGTAAATAATTTGAACTTCTCATTATAAAATCACTCATCAGACCAAGAACTTAATTTAACTATAGTCCATAAGCATAAAAAAAAACTTCAAATATTAAATTATTTTAACAATAGACTGATAAAACTAATTATTATTCCCAGCAAGCCAAAGTTGGCAAACTAGTTCATATAAAACTTTCATTTCATAGAATTTTTCTTTATGAAAAAAGCCACCGGTCAAATTATTATAAGCCTGAAATAAATTATTCTCTTGTTCTAACGTCAGTCCAAAGTTAAAACTCAAACCCGCAATATCAAATAAAGGATCGCCAATACAAGCGTACTCCCAATCAACAACAAAGAGTTTATCATTGAGTAAAATATTTCCAGGCGACAAATCATTATGACAAATTTTGGTCGGTGTAAATTTTTTTGCTGAAAGTAATGATTTTTCATAAATCAAAGAAAATGCTTTTTTCTCATTTGGATTATTTTTAACAGCCAACTCATATAAGTGGTTTAAATGTCGCTGAATATCCAACATCGGTAAAGTCCCTATACCATCATGCAAAACAGCTAAGAAGTGACACAATTGTCTCAAAATACTAGACTCATCAAACAGTTTATTGTGGCTAGTTGTTGCATCAAGCCACTCAAACACTCTTAACTCTGCCGTATCAATAAAACACTTAGCTAACCAAGGTTGTAGTTTCTGATAGGTTGAAAGGGTTTGGCAAATGGGGAAAAACTTTTGCTGTGGTAACTGAATAAGCTTTTCAGGATCTATAAACTGTACAAAAAAACGTTTTTCGCAACACGATAAACAATAACTAAAGTTTGTAATGCCCGTATGAATTTTTTTCCAATTATCAATGGCTCCTAAATCCGAACTAACCACTGAGGACTCCTGACTTAAAGACTCGCTCAATATTTGCCAGGCCGTACTGGAAAATTCCCACCAGTCAGGTGGTTGCTTGATTATCAAAATGTTTTTTCCATTGTAACCACCCTATAACGGCCATTATGGTGTAGCCGAAAAATAACAACGCAGTTAAAGCAAAAGATTTATTTATAAATAAATAAACTGCGACAGCATCAATAAATATCCAATAAACCCAATGATGAAGCACTTTTTTTGCCATCATATAAGTGGTAATCACAGCAAACCATGTAGTAAAAGAATCAATAAAAGCAAAATCCTGTTGGGCAAACTTCTCTAACAATAAGCCAGATAAAATGACTAAAATAAAACCACCAGAAATGATTATGATGTGTGCTTTCAATGACCAGACTATAACAGGTCGTTGCTCCTCTCCTCGTGTTTTATATTTCCATTGATACCATCCATAAACAGCCATCACCAGATAGTAAACATTTAGTGCTGATTCCATAAACAGATTTACATCAAAAAATAAAACACTATAAATTGACGTACTCAAAAAAGCTGCTGGCCAACACCACAAACTTTCCCGAATTGCCCAATAAATATATAGGACGGACAAAGCAACAGCAATCCACTCCCATCCCGAAGTGGCAATAAGATCATTGGATAATTGCCGTAAAAAACTTTCCAACTAATGAAGCTCCGGCGTCACATCACTATTTAAAAACTTGGCAACAAACACTTGCTTACCATAGGTTTCAAATGAATAGCTAATAATAGAGTTAAGCAATGCCATAACATCATTCAACTCACCAAAAATTTGAGTGCTCATGGTGTTAGTTATACAAGTAACCTTATCATCAGCATTGAGTTTTTCAACAATATCCTGAATAACGTTAAGGAAATTATCAGTCAATGGATATAAACTTAGCTCTAAAGAAATTTTCATGGGATTCCTCAAAATTGATTTTTATGATTAAAATAATATTAAAATTCAACAGAAGCATTAATACCTACTATCCGAGGCGCGGCAAACTGAAAATAAGCTTCTGTTTCATAAAAGTTTCTCGGGTCATTACCAAAACTACCAAAACCTCGCGTCTGAACCGCTTCATCAGTTAAATTGCGCACGAACAAATTCACCTGCCAATCACTTTGCTGGTAATTCAAATTAAGATTAATAATTTCATAAGCATCTGATTTAAGCTGATGGCGATCAGACAAATAAAACTCATCTTTTAATTCAACTTGGGTATTGAAAGTTAAATACTGATTGATAAACCAGTTAGCTCCTAGGACAGCTTGATATTCAGGTGCATGAGCAACAGCTCTACCACTTAAATCATAGGGAACTGGCGGCATTTGCTCTAAATCAGCATCGATATGTGTAAGACTTAGAAAATCATCAAATTCAGATTGGAGTAATCCGACACTGGCGTATAAGTGTGCAGCATCCCAACCCCGCCATTGCATTTCCAGTTCAGTTCCTAGACTGAACCCCTGAGCAGCATTTTGAATATAATCTGAAAAATTGCATGGACAAACACCACCTTCCTGAACGGGGGTTCCATCGGCTTGAGAAGTTACCAACGATTGTTTTGACTGAATATCTTTTCTGTCTTGATAAAATGCAGAAAGTTGTGCGGTAAGCAAATTATTCAGCCAATTCCCTTTTAAACCTAACTCGTAATTCCACATAAATTCAGCGTCATACTCTTTATCTTCTAACGGTATTAAAGCACCATTGTTAAATCCACCAGTTTTGTAACCACGAGAAATTAGCCCATACAACATTTGATTATTAGTATACGCATATTCTAACGCAATTTTTCCCCCAAAAAAGTTTTCTGAACGTGAGACACTAATCCCACTAATGTCATCATAATCTGCTTTTTGGTTTTCAAAACGTAACCCATAAATTAATGTTAGATCATTAACAAAAGGCTGGCTAATCTGTCCATAAAAAGCTGTATTTTGGGTAGCGTACTGATTAGAAAAATCATCAGGGTTAAAAGTATATTCCCGTACTAAATCAATTTGCTGATCACGCATATAAATACCAGCAACCCAACTTATCTGTGATGCATTAGTCTCACCATCAGAGAGGATTCTAAAATCAGCACTATAGTTAGAATTGTCACGCAAATAATTATCAAAAGAAGAATACCACCAATCAAAGCCAAACAATTCAGAATCGCAAGGCGTATTATCACAGATCCCGGTATGACTCCAATCTTCATCAAAGCCATACACAAGCTCAGAATCGGCAAAACTAAACAACACCTCTACTTTTTTATCGACCGACATTTGCCAATCCATAATCACAGAACCAGCCTGTGTTTTTTGTCGATCATACCCTGGCTCGTCAGAGTAGGTTGTCCGGTTGCTATCAAGGCTGAAAGCATCGTAGCCATTATCGATATCTACCCAAAGTAAATTGGTTGTGATAGTCAAATTCTCGCTGGCTTGATAAGCCAGCTTGCCACGTAAACTAAGCTCATCGAAGTTATTAGTATCATCACGTTGTAAAAAGACATTGTCCATGTAACCATCACTGACATAATGATTGGCTGCAATCCGATAAGCCACATTTTCACTAATCGCGTTACTCATAACGACACCTAAGTTACGACCGCCAAACTCTTCAACTCCAGCAGTTATTTTGGCATACATGGATTCTGTCGGTGATTTTGAGACTAAATTGATTAACCCTGCCAACCCATTTGCGCCATACAAGGTTCCCTGAGGACCACGCAGAATTTCTACTTGTTGAGTATCCAATAAAGTAGCGCCGCTAGCGATCCCTGTCATATCAATTCCATCAACAACGACACCGACCGAATAATTAACGGGCTCGGTAAATTCGCTTCGCTCGCCGACTCCTCGAATTTGGATAAATTTACCGCGAGAGGCTCCCGTAGCAAAATTCACATTGGGTGCTAAATTTAAAACATCCGCAACGTGGTGAGCGTTATTACGCAATATAGTTGCCTCATCAACCAAAGTAACACTCGCGGGGAGTTTAAGAATATTTGTATCCTTAAACTCGGCAGTCACTAGTAAAACAGTTTCATCCATATTATCTACAACATTCTCTTGCTGGGCTTTTTCTTGACCACTGACAACACAAGATAACGTCAAAGTGCACAGAGCTGATAAAAGCACTGTAGGCGATAATAATGACGCAGTACGCGATAAACTAACGGACATTAACAACTCTCCTAAAAAGCCGTCAACCACTTAAAAATGAGCAAAACACCAGTTTTAAATGATTCAAGTAAAGTGATTCAAAACAATAACCGAATGAACGCTGACAGTCAGGAGGGAGTAAAGAAGCAGGAATTCCGAATATCGGAAAAAACTGAAACTTAGCCTGTCCCTACGCCAGCATTAACTGGATCAGGTTCAAAGGGTCTGTTAGTTCAGGTTTAAATGCTGTGTATCGTTCAATTTAAACACTACAACGCCTAACATCTCAGGTCACACAATGACCTCCCCTCAGGGTATTGCCAGCAATTATAGATCAGAGAGATGTATAACACTAACAACTGAATAAATTCTTTCCTATCAGTTGACACATTTCAAAATAAGACGCAGTTTGATTCAAGATAGATTAGATTAGGGATAACGGAAAACCAACAACACTTGGTTTACACTCATTATTTTAGAGACTTAAGGAGGAATTAACACGAATAGGGCTACGCCAAGCCTGCAATCTGAGGTAGAATCTGGGCTCTCACTGCCGATTTCGGCTTAAACAAATACGAATTAATAAACTTTCTTAGCAAATGTTGCTTAATTGAGTTTATTTTCCGCTACGGCTATTTTTAAAATTAACGACGAGAACAAAAATCTAATGAGTACTGAAGTCACCAAACCGGCCAACTTTATCCGTCATATCATCGAAGCAGACTTAAAGTCGGGTAAACATCAGTCGGTTCAAACCCGTTTTCCACCTGAGCCTAATGGTTTTCTGCATGTTGGACATGCAAAATCTATTTGCATTAATTTCGGCTTTGCGCAGGATTATAATGGGCAGTGTAACTTACGCTTTGACGATACCAATCCAGCCAAAGAAGAAAGTGCTTATGCAAAAGCCATCGCTGAAGATGTTAAATGGCTAGGTTTTGAATGGTCAGGAGAAGTCCGCCACGCAGCGGATTACTTTGATAAACTTTACGCTTATGCTGAAGAGCTTATTCAAAAAGACTTGGCTTATGTTGATGAACTAACAGCCGAAGAAGTGAAAGCTTACCGTGGCAATTTAACTCAACCAGGTAAAAACAGTCCCTACCGAGATCGCAGCATCGAAGAGAATCTGGATTTATTCCGCCGCATGAAAGCCGGCGAGTTTGACGATGGCGCAAAAATATTAAGAGCAAAAATAGATATGGCTTCACCTAATATGAACATGCGCGATCCAGCGATCTATCGTATTAAACGCCAACACCATATTCGTACTGGCGATAAGTGGTGTATTTATCCAACTTATGACTTTACTCACTGTATTTCGGACGCACTTGAAGGAGTAACGCATTCGTTATGTACTTTAGAGTTCGAAGATCATCGTCCTCTGTATGACTGGGTTCTTGACAATATTACAATAGACTGCCATCCACAACAGATAGAATTTTCAAGACTCAATCTGGAACATACCATCACCAGCAAACGTAAACTAAATCAACTTGTCACAGATGGACTAGTGAAAGGTTGGGACGATCCGAGAATGCCGACGATATCAGGCATGCGTCGTCGCGGTTTCACACCATTCGCTATTCGCGATTTTGTTATGCGCACAGGTGTTACCAAAAAAGTACACACCGTTGAAATGAGTGTCCTGGAAAACTCTGTGAGAGAAGATTTGGGAGATAATGCTCCTCGAGCGATGGCCGTATTGAATCCACTGAAAGTTACTTTAACCAATTATCCTGAAGGAAAAATCGAAGAGTTAAATGCTCCTAACCATCCACAAAATGAAGCAATGGGACAACGTACACTCTATATGAGCAAAACAATTTACATTGATCAAGACGACTTTAGGGAAAGCGCCAATAAAAAATACAAACGATTAGTCTTAGGAAAAGCTGTACGCCTAAGAAATTCCTATGTTATTACTTGCGATAAAGTTATTAAAGATAATGATGACAATATTATTGAACTAGTTTGTACTTATGACGAAAAGACTTTAGGTAAAAATCCTGAAGATTACAAACCTAAAGGTGTTATTCATTGGGTTTCTGAAACACACTCAAAACCAGCAACTGTGCGTCTTTATGATCGTTTATTCAATATACCTAATCCAGGTTCAGCAGAAGACTTTTTAAGTACTTTAAATCCCGAGTCTCTCATTGTACTTTCAAATGCTAGAGTAGAAATGAGTCTGGCTAATGCTAAACCAGAAGATACTTTCCAATTTGAACGAGAAGGATATTTTTGTGCCGATCGTTTTGAGCACTCTTCCGATAATTTAGTTTTTAATCGAACGGTTACTTTACGAGATAGTTGGGCAAAAATTGAAGCTCAAGATAAATAATCAACTTTCAACATTTGAGAATAAAAAACGGTGAACTAATTTCACCGTTTTTTTATGTAAAATTCTGTTTACTTTTTAACATATAGAAAAAAATACATAGCGAACGTAAAAAATTCACAGTATTCACCTGCCATAATTTACAAAATAAAATTTCTCAATAAGTATCGCGCATCCCACAAAATATTCTTTTTATCTAAACCTCAGCAAAATCAGGTTACTCAGCTGCGATATTAAAAAAAATAAGCGATTAAAAATATATTGGCACACAACCTGCTTTGGCTAGTTCGAAAGCGACATTTAAATAACTAATCAAATTAATATTTTTAAATTAACTTTAGGAGTTACATATAAATGAAAACTTTAAATAAAGCTGTATGTTCTATCGCCTTCTTAGCTGCACTACCAATGGCAGCGCAAGCTCAAGCACCAGAAGCATATATTGGCGTTGGTTATGGACAATATAAATTCGAGTTCGAAGATGCGGACACAGACTTTAAAGATGATCAGGATTTGATGAAGTTTTTTGTCGGTGGGAAGTTTAATGAAACTTTTGGTGTAGAACTTAGCCACTTGAATTTTTCGGATGGTGGTGATGAGTTTCTAGATACAGATATCAAAGGTATATCTCTAGCAGGTGTGTTGTCAGCACCTATTAGCGAGTATTTTTCAGTTTTTGGTAAAGCTGGCTGGTTCGCTTGGGAAGCCGATATAGAAAGTAAATCTGACATTGTTGATTTCAGTAGAAGCATCGACGGCAATGATTTCTTTTATGGCGCCGGATTAAAATTCAAACTAACGGATCATGCAGACCTAAGACTAGAGTATGACCGTTACGAAATTGATGACGAAATTGATCCAGAGTTAGACATTGTTTCTTTTTCTGCTCAATACGTATTTTAATCACGGCTAACAAATAATAGAGCCTGATAATCAGGCTCTATTGATGCTAATACTTTTATCAGTTTATTAATACCATTAACTAACAATTGAGCAACTCAATTATAGGAGAAAGAAATGGACGAGAATACTAAAAGTGATGTTGAGATTCTTAACGATTTATCATTAATTTGCAAAGATGGTGAAAAATTTTACAACGAAACTGTTAGTAAAGTTGAAAATCCCGCTTTAGCTGCAGTTTTCACTGACATGGCAACTATTCGTGAAAAATTTCAAATAGACATCAATACATTAATACTATCAATGGGTGGAGAGCCTAACGATAAAGATTGTAGTTTAACTGGCACATTTCATCAAAAATATGCTGACCTTAGAGCAATGATCTCATCGGATAGTGATCACGCATATATCTCTCAACTGGAAGAGCTAGAAGACAGAACTCTTGATGAATTTCAAGAAGCTCTGGATAATGTGAAGAGTCTAAAAATTAAAGAGTTTGTGCAAATTGCATTACTCAAATTTAAAAAGACTCACGATGAAATGAAAGCATTACAACTCGCAACAGCATCGTAGAAATTTCCAGTCTGCAGGTGCCACAAAGAACAATGAAACTCATGCTTCATTGTGAACTCGAAAGGCCCCAACATAGTTAACTTACGCTATGCTGGGGTTCTTTTTTAATCTCTTGAGTAACCTTACCTCCTAACTTATAACTCTATTATTTAATAATTCAATTATTTAGCTGCTCTATCACCTCAAACAATCTTAACAATAGATAGCTAAGCTATATTTTTATCATTTCTGTTCATATACAAGTTAATTTTGAAAAATTATTTTTTTGCTGTCACCTTCTCGTCATATTAAAAAGCCAGAGTAGCCCAGATATCTCACAATAATTTGCAGTAATGTTTTCAACACTCATTACTTTATGTCTACTCAATTATCGATAAATCAAAAAACTAATACAGGATGAAACTATGAAACTCAAATTGCTATCAGCAGCGATCATCGCATCGTTACAGACAGCTTATGTTCACGCCACACCGAGTGATTTATTTTTCTCAGAGTATGTTGAGGGCAGTAGCAATAACAAAGCATTAGAAATCGCTAACCTGACAGAACAACCAATTCAATTAAATGATTATCAGATAAAAATGTACTTCAATGGGAAAAATACGGCAAGTTTAACCATTAACTTATCAGGTGAAGTTGCAGCAGGAGAAACCTTTGTAATTGCTCATGAAAAAGCTACTTCTGAAATATTATCAGTCGCCGATCAAACTCAGGGTTCCGGCTGGTTTAATGGTGACGATGCTATTGAACTGGTTAAAAGCGAGCAAGTGGTTGATAGCATCGGTCAAATCGGTTTTGATCCTGGTAGTGAATGGGGTATTGGTGATACTAGCACCCAGAATAACACATTACGCAGAACGTTAACTTTAGACTCCGGAGATATAAACTCTACTGATGAATTTGATCCAGCAGCTCAGTGGCAAGGTTACACTATCGATACATTTGATGGACTCGGTAAATTAGAGAATAGTGAAGAACCCCAAATAGGTAACTGTAATGATCCTGCAATATTTATTCACCAAATTCAGGGCACTCAACTAGCAACAACAATGGGTGGTGCAGCAGTAGAGGTTGAAGGTATTGTTATTGCCGATTTTCAAAATAACAATCAGCTAAATGGTTTTTTTATTCAAGAAGAACTTGTAGATCAAGATAGCGATGAAAAAACTTCCGAAGGTATTTTTATTTACGATAGTGGATTTGGTGTTGATGTTTCCACTGGCGATAAAGTTAGAGTTTCAGGTATTGTTGATGAATATGGAAAGCTAACTCAAATAAAAAACATAGCTAGCATTTCCATTTGTGAAAGCGGCCTGAATTTTTCTTCTAAAATAGTCAGCTTACCTTTAGCGCATACAACAGACATCGAAAAATATGAAGGTATGAGCATTAAGTTTGAGCAAACCTTAACTGTTTCTGAAAATTATAATCTTGGAAGGTATGGAGAGTTGCTTTTATCTTATGGGAGATTATTCAATCCAACGAATCAAGTATCACCTGGAGAAAGTGCGAACATCATGCAAGCACAAAATAATTTAAATCGAATTGTGTTAGATGATGGCAGCAGTCGTCAAAACCCAACACTGATACCTTACCCACAACCAGAATTAAGTGCCTATAATACGGTACGTGCCGGCGATACGGTACAAAATATACAAGGTGTTTTACATGAAGCTTTTGGTGCATATCGAATTCAACCAACGACCCAACCCATATTTCAAGCAAGCAACCTACGTCCTGACAACAGTTCAATTAAAGATGCACCAATAAAAGTAGCTAGCTTTAATGTTTTAAATTATTTCAATGGTGATGGTTTAGGTGGTGGCTTTCCTACAGAGCGAGGCGCGAATACTTATGTCGAATTTATGCGCCAACAAACCAAAATAGTCAATGCTTTAGCTGATATGCAAGCTGATGTCATTGGTTTAATGGAAATCGAAAATGATGGTTTTGGTAGTGAAAGTGCTATCGCTGATTTAGTCAATGCGTTATCTAATGCTACCGGAAAAAACTATACATTTGCACAACCAATAGAATCACAGATAGGCACAGATGCGATAGCTGTAGGTTTAATTTATAACACAGAAAAGGTAGTTGCTTTAGGTCATGCAGCAACGCTAAGTAGCGGTGTTTTTTCGGATAAAAATCGTCAACCACTTTTGCAAACATTCCGTGAAATTGAAAGTAATGGCGTTTTCTCTGTGGTAGTAAATCATTTTAAATCAAAAGGCAGCTGCCCTTCAAATACTCAGGACAGTAACGCCGATCAAAATGATGGACAAGGTTGTTGGAACGAAATTAGAACTCAAGCTGCTGTAACGTTAGTTGAATGGCTCCAAAGTAATCCAACTCAAGCAGAAGATAATGATATAATGATTATTGGTGACTTGAATGCTTATGCGATGGAAGATCCAATCACACAAATAGAGAGTTTAGGTTTTAATAATTTACTTAAGCAATTTGTTGGTGAAGATAACTATTCTTACGTATTTTATGGTCAAGCAGGATCATTAGATCATGCATTAAGCAACTCTAGTTTAACTTCCCAAGTGACTGATGTGACTGAATGGCATATTAACGCTGATGAACCTAAAGTTTTAGATTACAACCTTGAGTATAAAACTGATGAGCAAGTTATTAGCTTATACAGTGAACAGGCCTATCGAGCTTCTGACCACGATCCTGTCATTGTTGGATTATATTTAAAACCTTCATTCGATACTAATAATGATGGCAAACTGAATGCTAAAGACATACGTCTGGTTGCTAAAAATTTATTCCGTTCAGCAGCCGGAAATAAACGTCGATATGACTTCAATCAAGATGGACGGATATCATTGATTGACCTATTTATGCTGCTGAAAAAAATTAAGCAAAGCTAACATTAATATTATTATTTAGCTTACTCGATGAGTCGGTAAATAGTTTATTACTATTTACCGACCAGTTTGAAAGATTCCCGAACATTATCAGCTTTGAGCTACGAAAATAAACTCTCGCCTTTCCTATCAAAAATCCAGTATATTACACCCAAAATAACAACGCTCTCGCTGGAGCCTGATTGAGACTCCCACGATTGTTAATATCAGCGTTACAGCACCCGCTGTAAATATGAGGTAAACCACGAATGTTAATTGGGTTTGTCACACTTTATTTATTATTATCTATCGGGCTTGGCGTATTTGCTGCGACAAAGGTTCACAATTCTAAAGATTATATAACCGCTGGTCGAAGCCTTCCTATGCCTGTCGTTATTGCCATGGTTTTTGCCACTTGGTTTGGTGCCGAAACAATACTCGGCATTCCTGGGACATTTATGAAAGAAAACCTTGGTGGACTAATTTCCGATCCTTTTGGCGCGGCATTTTGTTTAATCTTTTTTGGCTTGATATTCGCCCGCCCCTTGTATCGCAAGAATTTACTGACTATCGGTGACTTTTATCGTGATAAATATGGACAGACAGTTGAAATTATCGTTGGAATAGCAATAGCATTATCTTACCTTGGCTGGGTGTCGGCGCAAGTGACAGCATTAGGGCTTGTACTCAATGTGCTAACCAGTGGTGCAGTCAGCGTCTCATCAGGTATTGCTATGGGCGCGACGATTGTCCTGATATACACCTTATTTGGTGGCATGTGGTCAGTAGCGATTACCACTTTCGTGCAAATGCTAGTCATCGTATTAGGATTGCTATGGATTACTTTTATGGTTTCAGATATGACTCAAGGCTTTTCAAACGTCTTTAACCACGCGGCAGCGGCGGGCAAGTTTGATTTTTGGCCTGATTTGAATAGCGCAGCAATTATTACATTTATTGCGGGATTTTTGACCATGGGTTTTGGTTCCATTCCTCAACAAGATGTTTTTCAACGTGCTAATTCCGCTAAAAGCGAAAATATTGCCGTCTGGGGTACCATATTAGGTGGTATTGCTTATTTCTTTTTTGCAGCCATCCCACTCTACTTAGCCTATTCAGCTTTTATTATTGACCCTGAAATGAGTGCAAGACTCACCGAGCATGATCCACAGCTCGTATTACCTAACTTAATTTTGAATCATTTACCTCTTTATGCACAGATTATTTTCTTTGGCGCTTTGTTATCAGTAATAATGAGTACCGCAAGCAGCACACTACTTGCGCCGTCAGTCACCTTATCAGAAAATGTCATTCGTCCGCTGCTTCCTGACAGCGACTTAAGAGATCGCCATTTTTTATGGTTAATTAGGGGAGTTGTTGCCTTATTTGCAATTTTAGTCACCGTGTATGCCCTTTGGTCACAAATACAGCAAACTTCGATACACCGAATGGTAGAAAATGCCTATAAAGTCACTTTAGTCATAGCATTTGTTCCTTTAGTTGCGGGCATCTACTGGAAAAAAGCGAACAAAAATGGTGCGCTGGCTTCAATTGTTGTTGGAGCTGCTGTCTGGCTCCCAATGGAATTATTGACCGCTGAGCCAACAATACCAGCTCAATTCATGGGTTTTTTCGGAGCCCTCATAGGCATGCTCGTCGGCTCCCAGTTTAGCCAATCCAATTCAGAGACGACACAACGTCAACCCATAAGCGAATAATAAAATTATTTTTAATTACTTATTGTTTAAATAACCTAGAAACTCAGCAACAATAGCTTTACATGCACTGTTGCTGAGCTATTTTTAGCCTTGAAAGATAGGCATCCACTTCTTGCTCGGCCTGTAGCCGTGTTTTACCGTACTCTTGTTGAACTCGGCTAATCAGCTTGTTTCGCTTCCCAGTAAAGATATTGATATCATTACTATTCGGCTTATGTGATTTTGATTTTCTACGTAAATTGCCATTAAACGGCTGCCATCGACCTTCATACTTCACTTGATTCATAATGACTCCTTAATTGATTTTTACTTCTAATTTCAATTGATAAGCACTTTTGAGCTTATGTCATTGTTACGTCGCAAGTAGTATGCCAGATGCAAAAATTCTTGATAATTTTCATTTAATTGCGCTTACAAGCCTGTTCTGGTGCAAATCAAGAGTGATAAAGGAGTTATCTAACGAGTAGTAATCTCAAAACTAAGACAAATATCTGTAATTATTTCAAATTGCCTGAAAATTTCACCATTGGAGCATTCTCCTAAAAGCTTTCAGAGGCAATAAAGAAAGCTATCTTTCCGAATCAGGATAAACCCAATCATTTCAGTTTAATTGTTCGGAAAAAACTTTAGGTATTTTTTTAGATCAATTTCAATAACCCCAATCACATCACATTTTTTTTGTGATACCACTCACAGGGATTAAAAGATTCAACTTAATTTTCAATTAAATTTATTTGAAATTTAATGTGCAGCCTATCGAAAAATATTTTTCATTAACATATAAATTACATTTATACCGACTACTTTTACTTTAAAACCCTATCTTTATTTTATTTTAAAAATTAACAAAACAAAATATCTGTTTTATTTTTTGAATTTTTTTCTAGTCATTTCATATTCACTCTAATAAAAAAACAAATTCAATAAAAACTTTAGAACCTTTTTGAAGTTCACATCGCAATTGTGAAGCACTGCACATCTACCAATGATCATGGTTAAGAAAATCCTGTAGAGTCGATAAACAAAATGTTTCTAGTTATTTGTGTTTCTTCAAATGGTAATAAATCTTATGAAATATGTTTTAAATTGTTTTTCTAAAAATACTATCGTTCACTCTTTAATGACTTTAGTTTTGATGTCTTTTATTGTAAGCGCTCAAACAGCTCAAGCTTACGCAAGCAACCCAACCCTTACTTTAGTTTCTCCATCAAACTACGATGAGTTTGCAAGCAATGATGCAATCACATTTTCTGCAGTCGCTTATGATGAAGTTGATGGAGACATCAGCCATAAAATCAGATGGCGTTCGAGCATCAACGGTACTTTTGATAAAGGCGCATCGGTAACAGCTAACTTAAGTGAAGGCATTCACAAAATTACTGCGGTCGTTAAAAACTCTCAATCACTTGTAACCAGAAAGCGAATTACTGTTCGTGTATTAGCTTCTGTCGCAAACATTGATTCAAATACGCAGCCTAATATTGAAATTGATTTTCCGCAAAACGGTTCGACATTTGAAAGTGATACAGTTATCAATTTTATGGGTTCTGCAAGTGATAATGAAGATGGTAATTTAAGTAATGATATCCACTGGTATTCGAATATTGATGGTTCACTTGGCGTTGGTTCTGATATTAATTCAGCATTATCAAGTGGCACGCATTCTATTGCAGCCACAACAACCGATTCACAAGGTATGTCAAAAACAGTATCGGTTAATATCGTTGTGCAAGGTGAAGTTGTTAATACAGCTCCGGCAATAGCTTTAGGTTTACCAAACTCAGGTTCATCTTATGAATATAACTCAGTTATTATTTTCCAAGCTTCTGCAAGTGATAACGAAGATGGCAACTTAAGTAATCAAATTGTTTGGCAATCAAATGTTGATGGTTACTTAGGTACAGGTTCAGATATTTCTCGTGTACTTAGTAGTGGCTCACATACTGTGACAGCACAAGTGAATGACTCAAACGGTTTATCAGCAAGTCAATCAGTTAATGTACAAGTATTAAATGAAGTAGTGAATACTGAACCTACTGTTGCTATCAACACACCAAAAACAGATTCAACATTTGAGTTTAGTAGTGTTATTAACTTCAGCGGTTCGGCTAATGATAATGAAGATGGTAACCTAAGTAGTAACATTATCTGGAATTCAAGTATTGATGGTTTTATTGGTCAAGGTGCAAACTTTACCAAAGTACTTTCAAACGGTACGCATATTATCAGCGCATTTATTGAAGATTCAGAAGGTTTAGCAGCTGTTGCGAGTGTAACAACCTACGTACTGGAAGATACTCAAAATACACAACCTAATCTTGAAATTGATTCGCCTCAAAGTGGTGCATCTTTTGATAAAGATTCTATGGTTAACTTTATGGCTTCTGCAAGCGACCCTGAAGATGGAAACCTAAGCAATAGCATCCAATGGAGCTCAAATGTTGACGGTATATTAGGTGTTGGTTCAGATATTTCAGCCAGCTTATCAACAGGTACTCATGTTATTACAGCAACTGCGGTAGATAGCTCAAACGCATCAATCCAAAGACAAGTAACAATATTGGTAACAGGTGAACAGTCTGATAATCAAGCACCAACAGTAACTATTTTATCTCCTAGTAATGGTGGTAGTTATGATAGCCAGGCAGTCGTTACTTTTTCTGCAACGGCATCGGACAACGAAGACGGTAATATCAGCTCTTATGTTGAATGGACATCAAACGTTGATGGTTACTTAGGTACAGGTGCGAGTCTTTCAAGTACGCTTTCTGATGGTACTCACACAATTAAAGCAGTGATTCACGATTCAGAAACTTTGTCTCACTCACAAGAAGTGACAATCACAGTTAGCAACCAACCAACTGGAGAAGGTTTTGCGACTATTAGCTGGACTGCACCAACGTTTAACACAGATAACACTCCATTATCTAACTTAACGGGCTTTAAAGTGTACTACGGAACATCAGTAGAACAAATGACTGAAAGCGTAATCGTTTCAGATGCGAATGCTACTTCGGTTTACATTGATGGCTTAACTAACAACAACACTTATTATTTCGCAGTAACCGCTTTTAACTCAAACGGTGTAGAAAGTGATATGTCAAACATTTCAAGTAAAAGCATCAACTATTAATGATGGCTTCAATTGAAAAACCAGACTAGTTTATAATCAGTCTCTCACTTTTCAAACAATTCCAGCGCTATCAACTTACCGAAGCGCTGGATTTTTTTATTCTATGAAAGCCTTTACGAGCAAATCAAAAATCAGCTCTTCCCAAAGCCCTATAGTTGTTAAAAGTTAATTTCAGTGGACACTGCTTCTTCTGTTGCGGTCTGAATCGATAGGCGAATCGTTTTATTTTGCCAGTCAATGTCTAACATACCATAATTACTACCAGAGCGATTAATCAAGTGGCGATCATCAGTAGTTAAAGTACTCATATTACTTGAGACAACGCCGACTTTTCCTGTTGGGATAGTTTCCCCATCAGATGCACAATTACCCCATTGACCTTCAACTCCATGACCATTTGTATCAACTTCGGTATAACACCAAGGTTTTGAATTATCACGAGTAATACATTGCTTATATTCAACACCTGCATATTTAAAAGGAAACTGACATTGTCGCAAAAAAGGCCCAGTGCCTTGCTCATTCGCCCATACAGGCAAACGTAAAGGATTAGGAACCGAATAAGGCCAATTTTGTCCAAAGCCAGACGCAGTTACTTCATAAACCGTAACTGCGGCTCCATCCGCGGCACTCACAGGAATATTTTTCTGTAATAACTCTCCCCAATGTTGATCTCCGGAAGCAAACACAACTTTCTTAGCATGTCCTTGATTGACAGAACGTTGCACCATACGTAATAACTTTTCACGTTGCAAAGGAATTTCAGCCCATGATTCATAGTTAGTGCCGGACATATTTTCTTCATTTAAATTACTTATCGCTTGGTTAAATGCTTGTCCATCTCCGTAAGCACAATAAGAAGTTACATTCCGTCCTTGATGCAATGGCGGCAAAACCTGAATACCCGATGCTATTACTTTAATTTCAGAAGTTTTATTAAGTTCATTTTGCAACCATAGCCATTGCTTATCACCTAAAATGGTAGAGCTATTACCTTCACAACTACCATATGAAGAAAATGTCGGAGATCGAAAATAGCGAGCATCTAGCATTATTACATGCACCCGCTGTCCCTCATTACCAAACATTTTTGAAGAATAAATTCCATCCTGTGTTGTATACCTGGGATCTCCCTGAGGAGTATCAAAGTGACGCAAGAACTCTTGTTGACTTTCTGCACGCTTTGCATAATGTTTTCCATCATTATTTCGCCCAAAATCGTGATCATCCCAAGTTGCCATGACAGGAATTTTCGCTTGCAAAAATTTCTGATAGTCAGCGTTAGATTTCTTATTGTCATATTTTTGTCGCATAACACTCATATTCGTTGTATCAGCATAAATATTATCTCCCAACCATAGAAACAAATCGGGACTTTGTGAAATCAATCGCGACATAGTCTGAGGCATATTACCCTGAGTTTTAAAACAAGAACCTAAAGCAATTTGTTGAATACTTTGAGACTCAACTGGCAACGTATGATTTAATTGTGGAGGTTGCTCCGGAGGTTGACAATCATCCCAACTACCATCATTTTTATAACACCATGCCTGAGAGTGATTTTTCGATGTGCAACCGTAAATTTTTTCACCTAAATACTCAGTGATAGTCTTGCAGTTTTCACCATTTACCGTTTTCTGAGCAGGAATAGTTTCAGGCTTAATATTTGCCCAAGTTTTGC
>JAUIHB010000241.1 GCA_030432465.1 Gammaproteobacteria bacterium | reverse complement strand
TTAAAAGAATTTAGCGTCCGTAAGGTGTTGGGAGCAAACCTCTCTACTATTGTAGGCCTTATTAACCGAGATTATGTTTGGATATTAAGTATCGCTTTTATCATTGGAGCACCGCTGGGAGTATTTAATATGAGTACCATGCTGAAGTCCATTTACCCAGACGCGCCCGGTGTTACTGCATATCCCATTATCATTGCTATACTTATAATGATAATAGCTTTTGTCTGTTTACCGACTACGTTTTTTTTATATCAAAAAGACTACACGCTGGCCTTAATTATTTTTGTGATTGCAGGGTTTTCAGATGCTCTCGATGGTTTTTTAGCTAAACAATTTTCATGGACTAGCCGTTTCGGCGCAATTTTAGATCCGCTGGCAGATAAGGCTTTGCTAGTATTAACGATGAGTATTTTGGCTTACAACCAGCAAATTAGCTGGTTATTATTAACAACTGTTTTTTTGCGTGATATTTATATCGTAGCTGGGGCTTACTATTTTCACTATCGCTTGGGGCCTTATGATATGCAGCCAAGCAATTTATCAAAACTTAATACTTTCACTCAATTGCTTTTAGTCACTTGTATCTTAGTTTCTATGGGATTTAAAGCATTATCGCCAGTATTTTTGGATGTACTCGTGATTTTGACTTATATCACAACTATTTCAAGCGGCGTGCATTATGGTCTTGTTTGGGGCAAAAAATTTAGAGTTGAGTTAGCTAAAAAGAAAAATACTGACTTGATAAAAACCAATAAAAATGAATCTGAGGGAAGCTGATTTTTGCTTGTTTCCTGAATGCTGCAATTACCTTTAAATATACTTCTTAATGACTCTGCCACATTTGATAATTTTGTCATTGGCGATAACTTGCAATTAGTTAAACGTTTAACCGATTTAAATAGCTCAACTACAGACTTTATTTATGTCTGGGGAACTTGTGACTCCGGAAAAACTCACTTGGCGCAGGCTATTTGTCAAAGTTTTACCCAGCAAGAGTTAGTTGCGGCTTATTTGCCTCTCGATAATAATGAATTAAGCCCTGATATTTTTCAAGGCATGAGCTTTTTAGATTTAGTGTGTTTGGACAATATTGAAAGTGTCATCGGACAAAAGCTGTGGGAAGTAGCAATATTTAATTTGTACAACGAGCTCAAGGCTGATAACAAACAATTACTGATTTTTGCGCAAGAGCCTCCAATCGGACTGACTATAAAGCTGGCTGATTTGCAATCACGTTTAACTGCAATGGAAGTCTATAAACTAGAAGCCTTAGATGAGCAACATAAAATCGAGTTGTTTGAAAGTCGTGCTGCCAATCGTGGTATGCAAATTTCTCCAGATGTGATTCAGTTTATTTTGACTCGTTATAGTCGCTCCGTATCTGATTTAGTTGCCATTCTTGATAAGCTTGATCAATCGAGTATTATTTTACAACGTAAAATAACCATTCCCTTAGTTAAGCAAATTTTTGATAAAACCTGAATTTCTTCAGGTTTTATCAGTGATAGATTAAGCATAAAGATTGTTTAATCTATTTCAAACTCTACACATTGTAAGGTTTCATTAGCGCTCAGAATATTAGCTTGATGAGTAAGTGTGCGAGTTAGTATTCGAGAAAAATAAAATTGCATGGTCTGCTTTTTGCTAACTTTAAAAGACTCAGCCTGTTCGCTTTGCTCAACGCAACTTACTTGTTGTAGCAATATGTAGGCAACACTGATATAGGCTGAATACATTAAAAAATCGCTAGCTGCAGCACCAATTTCATCTGGATTTTTTTGAGCATTTTGCATAATTTCTTGAGTTAGATTTAACCATTCATCACAAAGCGCTAAAAGCTTTTGCGCTTCAGGCTGGTATGTTGATGAAACTGTTTCACTAAAAGACTTAATCTGCTGTATCCACTCATTTAAAGCTTTACCTCCATCGCGCAATATTTTTCGCCCTAAAAAGTCTAAAGCTTGAATACCATTGGTTCCTTCATAAATTGATGAAATACGCACGTCCCTGACTAATTGCTCTACTAATGACTCATTAATGTAACCGTGTCCACCGAGTATCTGCACTGCATGGTTAGTACATTCAAAACCTATATCGGACATGAAAGCCTTACAGATAGGTGTAAGTAAGTTTAACTGAGGCTCTAGTTTTTGGTATTTTTCCTGATTACTCTCTACTTTATCAACCAGAGTTGCCGTGTAATAGGCTAAGCCTCTACTGCCTTCAATGAGCGACTTTTGAGTGAGTAACATTCTTTTTACATCAGGATGTATTATAATTGGATCAGCTTCTTTTTCTGGCTGTTTAGTGCCAGACAGTGAGCGCATCTGAGTACGTTCTTTTGCGTAATTTAATGCGATTTGATAGGCTCGTTCAGCTATTGAGTAGCCTTGAATGCCTGTAGCCAAACGAGCTGTATTCATCATTGTGAACATACAACTTAAACCTTTATTTGCCTGACCAATCAGGTAGCCTCGCGATTTATCAAAATTGATTACGCAAGTCGCAGAAGCCTTAATTCCCATCTTTTTTTCAATTGCACTGCAACTAACTTGATTATCGGTTGGCTGAGCTTTATCGTTTAATGTTTTTAATATTTTAGGAACTAAAAACAAGGATATTCCTGCGGTACCTTTGGGGGCATCGGGTAGTCTTGCTAAAACAAGATGGATAATGTTCTCTGACATATTATGCTCACCAGCAGAAATAAATATTTTGGTTCCGGTTATGTGGTAACTACCGTCTTCGTTTGGTATCGCTTTTGTTTTTAGTAATCCTAAATCTGAGCCACAATGAGATTCTGTTAAGCACATGGTTCCCGTCCATTTCCCTGAAATTAATGAAGGTAAATATTGGGCTTGTAATTCTGGAGTTGCATGATGCTCAAGAGCATTAATAGCGCCATGAGTTAACCCTGGGTACATATTCCAGGAAGCATTTGCTGAAGAGTTTATTTCCGTAGCTATAACTGATAAGGAATAGGGTAAACCTTGACCACCAAATTCTGTTTTAGAAGCTAAGGATGACCAACCAGCTTCGCAAAATTGCTGGTAAGCTTCGACAAAGCCCGCAGGTGTCGTGACTTGACCGTTATTAAACTGACAGCCTTCAAGGTCACCTGAATGGTTGATAGGAGATAGTACTTCTTCTGCAAACTTACCTGACTCTTCTATGATGGCATTAACTAAAGATTGATCGACAGATGTCGTAGCATCTAGAGTTTGATAATGCGTGGTAATTTTTAACCAAGTATGTAAATTAAACTGGATATCGGTTAAGGGGGTTTTGTATTGCGACATGGTTATCTCCTCATAAATTACCTGTAATCTATCTGGTACGATGAGTTAGGTCAAGTATTTATCTAGTGACAAAAGTATGACAAAAATGTCCGCTCAAGATTCTTTTGTCTAAAGATTGATGAAAGCTAAACAAAAAATAATTTGATTCACTCTGTGAATGCACAGCAGATTTAGTACTATGCAGTTACAGAAAATAAAAAAAGTTGAAGTGTCGTACAAAATATAATCATTTATTTTGTTTGCCTCTTATAAAAGTTAGGTTAAGTTAATGATAGATTTAAAACAAATAGTGAGTGAGGCCAGTCAAGCATTTGAGCGAGGAGAACTAGATAAAGCATTTGAGATGTTTAATCAAGTTCGTAATGGGGGTCACAATCTAAAAGAGCAAGATTTGCTGAGTGGTAATGCTTTAGAAGTAAGTTTAAATGCTCTGGTACAGATTGCATTGACAAAACGCGACTTTAATTTAGTTATTATTTTTTTAAAAGAGCTTGTTCTGCTTAAGCCTGAAATTTTACATTATACAAATTTATTAGCAAAATTTTATGCGCAATCTGGAAAGTGGTTGGATGCTTGTGATTGCTATTATGCTTATTTGAAAATAAGTAGTACTGATCCGGAAGCCTATTTCAATTTAGCTTATCATTTAAGGAAAAGAGGCAAGTTTACCGAGGCTCTTAAAAATTACCAAAAAGCACTTGATTTAAATGTAAGAGATCCGCAAGAGGTTTTGCTTAATATGGCAATTATTTATTCTGAGGATCTTCAGCAAGAATTAAAAGCTCAACAGTTGCTCGAGCAAGCTATTGAAATTCAACCCAGTTATATTTCTGCATTATACAATTTAGCAAACTTATATGAGCAGTCTGGAGAAAGAGAAAAAACTCTAGCCCTATTTATGACTATTCTTAAATATGAACCATCTAACTATAGTGCACTAGCAAGAATTTCAGATTTAAAATTTTTTAATGATAGAAATGATCCTTATATTCAAAAGTTGAAACAAGCTTCAATATCATCCAATATTCATCCAGAAGAGCAAGCTGATATATACTTTGCTTTGGGAAAAGTTTTGAATGATTGTGGTGATTATCACCAAGCGTTTGAAGCTTATACCAAAGGTAATGCTTGTAATAAAAAAATACAACCAGCGTATAATCACGAAAAAACTAGAGAAAAATTTTTACAAATAAAGAAATCATTTAATTCAGAGTGGTTTGAAAAATTACCTGTTATATCGACTAAACCTGTTGTTTTTATTTGTGGAATGTTTCGTTCTGGTTCTACCTTGATAGAACAAATTCTCTCTGCTCATTCACAAGTATTTGCTGCAGGTGAGCTTGATTTTTTTGTCCGTTTAGAAATGCAATACTTACCTTCCTTTCCTAAAGAAGTTCAAAGTCTTTCTGTTGAACAGTTGAAAATTTTTGCAGGTCATTATATCGATTATTTAAAGTCATTAGGCAACAAAGAAAAAATTATAACAGATAAACGACCAGATAACTTTATCTACCTGGGTTTAATCAAAGCATTGTTTCCAAATGCGAAAATAATAATCACTAAGCGTAATCCTCTGGACAATTGTTTGTCGGTTTATTTTTTGAGGCTGGCTAGCAGAATGAATTATGCGAATGAAATTTTAGATATCGCTAAGTTTTATTCTGAACAAGAAAAGTTAATGGCGCATTGGAAGAGCTTATTCCCTGACTCTATCCATACTATCCATTACGATAGACTTATTGAGCAGCCTGCATCAATCATAAAATCTGTACTGGGCTTCTTGGATTTAGAGTGGGAAGAGAAATGTGTCAATTTCCACGAGAATAAAAACTATGTTAAAACTGCAAGTGTTTGGCAGGTGAGAAAGCCTCTTTATCAATCGTCATCGGGGCGGTGGAGAAACTATGAAAACAATTTGGCGGAAGTGATGCAATATTTTGACAGTCAAAATATTCAATATAAATGATGACAGCATAGATCAAGTGTTAAGTTTTCTTCAAGTATTAGATGAGAGAAGAAATAAAAGTTGCATGAAACAAAACTATGTATGGTGATATAATTTAGAAATTCTTATTGATAGTCTATGTAATGGTAGTAATGCAAGATACAAAAACGCTTCGCTTTGGTGGTACTCAAAGACTTTATGGTCAGCGAGCGACTAACTTATTGAAACAAGCTAAAGTTACTGTTGTTGGGATTGGCGGGGTTGGTAGTTGGATTGCAGAAGCTCTTGCTAGAACAGCTATTGGAAATATCCAACTAATTGATTTAGACGACATTTGTTTAACAAATACTAACCGTCAAATTCATGCGCTTGAGAACACAGTTGGAAAGTTGAAGGTTGAAGAAATGGCTGAGCGTATTCGGCTAATCAATCCTGAATGTCATGTTTCTGCGGATGCTGATTTTATTAATGCTAATAACCAAGCTCAATTATTAAAAGAGCGGCCTGATTATGTGATTGATGCTATTGACAGTGTTCCTGCAAAAGTTGATTTGATTGCTTTTTGTAAACGAAACAAAATAAAAGTAATAACAGTAGGTGGAGCTGGAGGTCAAATAGATCCATTAAAAATTACTATTGCTGATCTCAGTCGCACTATTCAAGATCCGCTTGCTGCTAAAGTCCGTAGTGAGCTCCGTAGAAAGCACGGCTTTACTAAAAATCCAAAACGAAAGTTTGGCGTTGAATGCGTTTATTCTACTGAGCAATTAATCTACCCAACACCTGATGGAGAAGTTTGCCACCAAAAGCAATTTCCAGATGGGAGTGTCAAAATGGATTGTAGTGGTGGTTTAGGAGCTGGAGTTGTAGTAACGGCAACCTTTGGTATGGTCGCCGCTGCAAGGGTCATTAATAAATTAACGGTTAGTTAGCTTACCGGGTTAGTTAGATGGATATTGATCTGCCTGATTAATCTGACGAATATAAAGAATTAGTTCATTTTCTGCTTCATATTGTGATGTGAAAGGGCCTTTTTCAGTGTTCTCTCTAGTGAGAAACCACCAGCCGTCATTGGTATGGTAATAACGTTCACTTCTAAACCAAGGGCGTCTTGCCTCTCCTGTGCGTACTCTCATACGTTATTCTCCTTTTTAGGTGTT
>JAUIHB010000240.1 GCA_030432465.1 Gammaproteobacteria bacterium | reverse complement strand
GCTCACTGCACGTTCTTTAAATTCTGTGTTATATTTTGTCTTAACTTTTTTAGTCATTATCTAACCCTCAATTTCTGTTTCTATTTTATATGAAATTGAGTGTCCGGGTTAGTGTAGCCAGATCATAATTTAATACGGGGTAGTATCGTGCGTGAATTTTTTGTTCAAAATTCATACAGAATTAACCAGTGGTTACTTACTGTAATATATAAGCTGTAATATACAAAACTTTAAGGAATATATTGATGTCAAAACGTAAGAAAGGGGTAAAAACTCAAATTATTACAATAACTGTGGAAGCTTCTACGCCGAGAAATTTATTGGCGACGCATCCATTAATGAAAAAAGGCGGGGTACATGAAAAAACACAGTCCGCCAAACGTACTGCTTCTCGCCGCGAGACTAGACGCATGGCTCGCGAGTGGGGGGATTTTCATCAAAGCTTATGCTTTGTTTGAGCTCAGATATAAAATTAATGTAAATAATCAATACTTTATCTATTTTAAATATCGAACTTTCATACTTACACTATACCTAAAATAATCTTCTACTTTCTTTTTACTCTTGCACCGCATACACTGATTAAAATTTATTTAATTAACTATTGCTGTGTCATACGCTTTTACCACTGAGTTTCTTAATTCAATTACTGAAATATCAAAATCTGATTGGAATTCTTTGCTGAACTCGGATTACCCCTTTTTACAGCATGAGTTTTTGTTTGCATTGGAAGAATCGGGAGCCACCACAGTTGAGTCGGGATGGCAACCGAGACATTTATTGCTGAAATATCAAGGAACGTTAATTGCTGCTTTGCCTTTATTTGCTAAAACGCACAGTTATGGAGAGTATGTATTTGATTTTCAATGGGCTGAAGCCTATCACCGTTCAGGTATTAATTATTACCCCAAATTAATCACTGCAGTCCCTTACACGCCAGCTACCGGTAAACGATTATTGATTACTTCGGTTATCAATGAAATGCCATTTAAAAGCAGTGATGTTGTTAATGAACTACTGAGGGCACTGCAAGCTAAAATGTATCAAAGCAAAATAGAATCATGGCACTGTTTGTTTCCAGAAGCAGCAGATCATCAAGTTTTGCTAGATAGTCATTTGTGCAGACGTGAAGGAGTTCAATACCATTGGTTTAATAGAGGTTATTCTCGTTTTGATGATTTTTTACAACAATGTAATAAGAAACATCGGAATAATATAAAGCGTGAAAGACGGCGTATACAGGAGCAAAACCTTTCAGTCAGAGTTCTTTCTGGTTCTCAAATTACTCAAGATGAATGGCAGCGTTTTTATTATTTCTACCAAACAACCTATTTAAAAAGAAGTGGCCATGGCGGTTACTTGGAGCTGACGTTCTTTTTGAAAATTGGTCAGTTAATGCCTGAGAATATTGTTCTGATTATTGCAGAAAAAGATGGTGAAATGCTCGCGGGCGCTCTTTTTTTTAAGGATCGTCAAAATTTATATGGTCGATACTGGGGGTGTTTATCTGAATTTGATAGTTTACATTTTGAACTTTGTTATTATCAGGGGATCGAGTATGCCATATATCACCAGTTAAGAAAATTTGATGCTGGTGCGCAAGGTGAACATAAGATTCAACGTGGTTTTGAGCCTATAATTACTCATTCTCATCATATATTAGTTAATCCTCAGTTTGCTTTGGCAATTCAGGATTTTTGCGAGCGTGAGAAACTTCTTATTGAAAGTCACTGTCAACAACTTAAGGAAAAGTTACCATTTAAAGCTTGTTATAGCCCGAACAAAAGAGGGGTTAATTAATTAGTTACAACCTTGAGTAAAGTTTTGGAGGGAATAATAGTGATAATATTGGCAATATTGCTTTTGTCTGGTGAGCAAAAGCTAGTATAAAGTAGATTATGTGACTAAATAAGAATCTCCGGCTTTAATAGGAAATTAAAAGGAATAGAAAATGCCCAATCTGGTAAAAAATTTTCAGTTTTTGATTTTTTCAGTCTTTATTTTGAGTAAAGCTTCTGCTTATAGTGTCGAGCCGATATTTTTAGAGCAGCTCCCGCAAGCTTATAAAGTTGTGACACCCAATAATGATATGGCAAGAAAAACCGCTATAACCTATCACCATACTTTGTTGGAAGTTAATTACTCTGAAAACTATTTGATTTTAGATTTAAGTGAGAAAGAGATTAAGCAATTAGAGTCTTTTAATTTTTCAGTTACACCAGCCAATAAATGGCTACAAAAATACAAAGAATTTCAGAGTGTTATACACAAAAAACGGCAAGAGGCTAAAACTAAAAAGCTTGCGGGTATTCCTGGATATGAGTGTTATGCAACCGTTGAAGAAACCTATCTCACAGGGCAGGAACTTACTGATGCAAATCCAACCTTAACAGAATGGATTGATATTGGTGATTCATGGAAGAAAGTTAATCAGCAGTCAGGTTATGATCTTAAGGTACTTAAAATAACCAATAAAAATATTGCCGGCGAGAAACCTATCTTATTTATTCATAGTGCAATGCACGCACGTGAATATGCAACTGCAGCGTTAACTTTGGATTTTGCTAAGCTACTATTGAACAATTATCAAACAGATGCAGATATTCGCTGGATAATTGATTATCAGGAAGTCCATATCCTTTTTCACATGAACCCAGATGGTAGAAAAATTGCGGAGACAGGGATTTATCAGCGTAAAAATGTAAATCAAAACCATTGCCCAGCGAACTCGGTTGGAGTTGATTTAAACCGAAACTTTGCATTTACCTGGAATATCACCAGCAATGGTTCTAGTGGTGTTGAATGTGAAGAAACCTATCGTGGAGCATCGCCAGAATCAGAGCCTGAAACACAAGCGGTCTCTAATTACATTCGTAGCATTTACCCCGACTCAAGAGGTGAAAATGACTCAGATGCGGCTCCTGAAAGCACATCAGGCATGCATCTTGATATCCATAGTTACAGTGAACTGGTTTTATGGCCGTACGGGCATACCGAAACGCAATCGCCTAATGCTCAAGCGTTTAGAGCACTAGGTAACAAACTGGCATGGTTTAATGGTTATACGCCGCAGCAAAGTATTGGATTATATCCAACTGATGGAACAAGCGATGACGTCAGTTATGGTGAATTAGGTGTGGCTGCATTTACTTTTGAGCTAGGTACTCAGTTCTTTCAAAGCTGCTCAAGTTATCAAAATAAAATTAAACCCGATAATCTAAAAGCACTGATCTATGCGGCTAAGGCAACTGCGGCACCCTATAAGCTAGGATATGGACCTGATGTAATTAACTTAACATTAAATGGCTCACAAAGCCCTGTGTCCTTGACTCAAGGGAACACACTATCAGTACGCGCGACCGGCAGTTTGTTACAAAGCAAACAGCTTAGTTTTGATACGACGGTTAGAAAAATTGAATATTCTATTGATGTTCCTGTGTGGTCTGATAATGCTGAGGTGAAAACACTAAACCAAAACGACGGTAATCTAGAATCTCAAGAAGAAGTGTTTCATGATGAATTAAGCACGTCGAATTTGGCTGAAGGAGAGCACATTATTTATTTTCGTGCTTTTGATAATGAGGAACGCTCAGGTGTTGTTACTGCGCAATTAATTAATATAGCGCAGAATAATTCACCCGGAATAGATCTGACTTACACATGTAACTTTCTTGAATGCGAGTTTGATGCATCAGGTAGCGCTGATATCGACGGAACAATCGATGCATACGAGTGGAACTTTGGAGATGGTTCATCAACCACTGGTAGTGCTAAAGTTTCCCATAGTTACGCGACGGCAGGAACTTTTAGCTTAAGTCTTGAGGTTGAAGATAACCTGGGAGCTATTGCAAGTTTATCAGTACAAGTTTTGGTAAGCGAGCCAACAACTACAGAACCAACTACACCTGCATCGAGCTCTGGAGGAGGAGGTGTCAGTGAAAAGTTCATCATGATTTTGTTCTTGCTTTTGTATTTCGGGCGTAGACGTGAATTTTTGTAGTTAACTAAAGTCCTTTAAAAGGACAGAAAAGCCAGCGTTATCCGTAGAAGATATCCTGGCTTTTTTAGTTTTTGAATGTATTTTGCTAAAGTTTAAATATCTGAAATTAGCGGCCTTGTTCCAAGCCCAGAACCATAAACTAACGCATTAAGTAAAAGCCGGTTTGTCGCTTTAGTTGAACCTCTGAAAACAGGTTGTCCTGCAAACAAAATAATTTGACCATTACCTTTTGATTCTACCGTTAGATAAGCGGAATTAGCAATTCTCTGACTCGCTTCTGGCCAAAGTAGTCCGCTCATTCTGACCTTTAATTCATATTCATCAGGCAAGCTTGACCATCCTATTTTGCGTGATATTGGTTTATCTTTAAAGGACTCTGTTATTTTTTTCCAGACACTTTTCTCCATTTCAGTATAAGCACCAATTCTTACCACAGCATTACTATTATCGTCAGACATCAATATTGGATGATTTGCATATTAAGACCGGCATAATAGGTGGTGTCCCAAACGTTAACCAATGTTTCTGATCGGTTCGGCTGGCAACAATTGCACCTGATGGCATAAATTGACTTAACCATTTATCGCGTTTGATGAGTTCTTTATCGGTAACAGGTTTGTCATTTTTCCAAGGATAGTTTATTTCTTCAGGTGCATTGTGCTGCCAGACCTGCTCTAAATTTTTAATTTCACTTTGTTGGGAAAGCCATTCGCGTTGAAGAGCTATATCAAACTGATGAATATCTTTAAATGAATCTTCAAGTTGTTTTACTTGGCTTAAAGGCTCTTTACCATCAATTAATTCTTTAATAGAGCCATCAATTGCAATCAGTGTTCCGCCAGCTTTTACCCAAGCATCTATAGACGACAAAGTATTCTTACTGAGAGAACCATAATATCTATCAGGCAATACTAAGGTGTTGTAGCGGCGTAAGTCTTTATAATCGATGGTATTCGAATCTAAATGTGAATGTCTGATCCCTAAATTAGAATCAATACTATGCCAGACTGCACCATAATCGTAAGAACTGATCCCGCCATGAGTCAAAATAGCAATTTTGGGTTGTTTTAAAATTTTAAAATGAGAGCCTCCTATATCTGGCAAGTCCTCATCACCCAATCCGCTTTTTATCGGTTGGACGCTAACTAACGTCTCTTTTGCCGTGTTTTCAATTAACTGAATAACATTGCCTTGGAAAAATTGATTATCATAAAGACTAACAATTACCGAGCCTCGTGAAAATTGTTTATCATCAAACTCACTGATTTTGTCTATCACGCGAACTTGAACACCTTGCTCTAGTAATCTGGCTGCAAAACCTACCGAGGCATCATTTGCACCATCAACAACAAAAGCGATAGCTTGCGCCGTGTTTAATTGAGATTCATGGATAGCAGTAGGTTTGTATATTTCAATATTTTTTTTCAATATGTTGGGGTAAAGTAAATGCTTCAAGACCATGCATCATCGTTAAATTCCAAGCTGTTGTATCGTACATTAAGCTTGAGCCGTCACGTAATATTTTTTGCCTTTCTTCGATTAAAACTGAATCATCAATTTTTGTGTCAAACTCTAGTATTGCGGCAATTAAACGGGCTTCAGCTTGTCTATTTCGGATGATTAAAGTGCCTTCAGGTAATTTTGCAGTAACTTTTTGTCCTAAGTGATTGGTTGCATTATCAATATTGAATGTTTTAGTAACTTGATGTAACTCAAAACCTTGTATTTGCATTAATGCAATAAAATCATTCCAGCGTTTTTTATTTTGAGTCGGCAAAATTGCGAAACTTTGGTTTGCATATGGACTATCGACAGAAATAAGTTTTCGTTTGTCATTAACATAATCTTGATAAATCTTTTTCGAATGTTTTGTCAATGTTTGTAAATTAGCAAACGTACTTGCTAACTGATGGTGCACTGATTCTCGGTAAGTTAAAATTCGACCGTTAGTCTGTCTTACGCCATCTTCAGCCATTCTTGCTTGTTCATATAAAATATGAACACTGCCACGAAACTCCGCATAACTGGAATAACCTGGATATAAATTTTCGAACCATTCACCAGTGAAGTAGGGCCAATGATTTTCGTCAAACTTTGCTGCTTGATCATTGGCAAAAACGAGTCCCCACTTTTTTGAATGAGAGGATAAATTTTTATTAACGGGCTCTCTTGCTGGAGCAAATAAATAAGTTGATTGAGATCCCATTTCATGTCCATCAATCATTAGTTGTGGGTGCCATTCATTTATGGCTTTGACTCGCCCTCGAGTTTCTGGATGGACACCTAAAATGAAGTCACGGTTGAGATCAAATAAATAATGATTTGTTCGACCATATGGCCAGTCACCTGAATGAAGTAATGATTGATCATCAATGTTAGGTGCAACACCACGACTTTGTTGTAAA
>JAUIHB010000239.1 GCA_030432465.1 Gammaproteobacteria bacterium | reverse complement strand
ATCCCTTTTTTAAGTCTGTGTAGCTTCGTAACCTTGGTAAATAAACAGAATGTATTTCCTCCATGGTTGACGGTTTTCCACCATTAATAAAACGCATTACTTCTGGATCTTGATCTAAGTCAAAAAACAATTGAGCATCTTTATCTGACATTAATTCAAAGCTTAATCTTTGAGTATTTTTTACTATAAAAAGCTCACTCATTTTAATTTTCCTTTTCCTTTTCCTTTTTATTTTTCAGCTTATAAGGTTCTAATTCCCAGTATTCCCAACTTTCTAAGTTAAATTTTCTTGCTAACATTAGAGCTTTCTCAAAATGTTGTTTAGCTTTTTTATGAGATTTTTTTTGCTCAAGAGCTAACCCCATTTGATAATGCCACTTGGGATTATTAAGGTTAGCTTTTTGTATAGACTCCAATAATGTTATTGCTTTATCAGGTTGCTTTTTTTTATTATAACCAAGAGAAAAATTTATACTTAACTCATTAATAGAGTCAGGAAATAGTTTTTTAGCCTGTTTTAAAAAATCACCAATTTTTTCTGATTGTTGAGTGGCAAAGAAGTATTTCGACAGTGTGTAACTCTGTAACCAAAAAAAATCAAACCCTCCCCAGCGATCTTTTTTTTCTTTAAAATATTCAATCACGGCTTGCTCACTTTCCATAGTTAACAGCTCATTCATATCTGTAAAATAATCAGGAAACAAGTTAATCAGCCCATCGTACAATGCAGGTAATGCAGTAGTATAATGAGTTTCATTAGGATATTTTTTATATTGCCAGTTTGTAACTTGGTTTTCTTTTAGTAGTTCAACAACCTCTTCTACCCCCATCCCTTCTTCATTAGCTAAAGAAATAAATAGCTTTTTCTCTGGATTATTTTCTTGTTTAAAATATTCACTCATTTTATTCTTATAACGATAATCATCAAACCAAAGGCTTGGACTCATTGCCAAATAAGCACCGAATGGCGAGTGTTTATCTAAATAGTCAGTCATTACAAATAAACCACCGAGTGAATAACCACTAATTGCCTTATATTGGTTTGTACGAAATGATTGATCAATTTCAACCATTAATTCTTTGCGAAGATAGCTTGAAAAATTATCCTGATTCCCAAACTCTTCAGAGCTACTGATTGGCCATGTGTTACTTGCTAAGTAATCATTAGGGCCTTGATTAGCGACTCCTATTACAATTAATGGTGGAATTTTTCCCATACGGGCAAGATGTTTAGCAACATTTGAAACATGATGAAACTGGAAGTCACCGTCAATAATATAAAGGGTTGGATAACTGAATTTAGAAAGCTCATAACCTTCAGGCAGTGAAACCATATAACGTCTGCTTTCTTTCAATATTTTAGAATCATGTTGATACGCATGGCCATAAATCAGTGGTGTTTTAGCGGTACTCAAAAATGATATAAGTCCAATAAAAATTACAAAAAGATGTTTAAACATAAAATTCCTCCTGAAAATCAGTGCTTTTTGCTAAGTTGGTGGCTAATAGAATCAAGTAAACCATTAGAAGCATCTTCGATTAGATCTATAACTAAATCAAATCCCTGAACTCCTCCATAATATGGATCAGGAACTTCTAAATAGTTTCCCTGTGTGGAATAATCGAGAAAAAGTTTTATTTTTGATTTGGCATCAGTCAAATGAGACTTATCGGCAAGTGTTGTTAAATTAGCAAAATTATCTTTATCCATCGCAATAATCAAATCAAATTTTTCGAAATCAGATATATTCACTTGCCTCGAAATGATTTGAGAGATGTCATAGCCTCTTTTTTTAGCCGCGTCTATTGCTCTAGGATCTGCATTTTCACCTGCGTGGTAACCGATGGTACCAGCAGAATCAACAGTCAGTAAAACATCCGTAATCCTTTTTCTCTCAGCGGTTTTATTAAACACCCCTTCAGCTGTGGGTGAGCGACAAATATTTCCCATACAAACAAATAAAACCGCATATTTATCCATATTTAACTTACCTCTTTTATGACCCCAATTGCTCAAAATAAACCTGAGCAACTTCTAAATCCTCTGGCGTATCAATACCTGGAGGTGGTGCATTTTCTAAATTAGCTATTCCAATACTCCCACCATTCTCTAAAACTCTTAGTTGTTCTAAACACTCAATTTTCTCTAATTCACTTTGAGGCCATTGTATAAATTGCTTTAGAAAGCTTTTTCGATAAGCATAAATACCAATATGTCGATAATAATTTTCTATTAATTGCAGTCCTGTTTTAACCGGTTTATCACGATTAAAAGGGATCAATGAACGAGAAAAATATAGTGCCTTTTTAGCATAATCAAAAACAACTTTAACAACATTCGGATCAAGCGCTTCTTCGCTACTATGAATTTGACAGCAAAGTGTCGCCATAGGAAATTGCTCTTTGTTTAAAAGCGACGCAACCAATGAAATATTATCTGGCGGAATAAAAGGCTCGTCACCTTGAACATTAACAATAATATCATTTTCAGATAACCCAATTAACTCTGCGGCTTCAAATACACGATCACTTCCCGAAAGATGCTTATCACTGGTTATTACTCCCTTAAAGCCAGCGTTGTCGACAACGGATAAAATTTTATCACTATCTGTTGCAACCGTAACACTTTCAGCACCACTCAGCTCAGCTTGGGCACAAACATGTTCAATCATAGTTTTGTTACCAATCATTGATAATGCTTTTGCAGGCAAGCGGGTTGATTGGAAACGGGCTGGAATAATCACATGAAATTTATTCATTTAAGTTTTCTAGCTCTTCGTTGGTTAAACTTTTTCCACTTTCTGGTAACAATACTGGTATATCTTCATCGAATGAAAAGCTGAGTCGATCAAACCTACAAACCAGCTGCTTGGGTTGTTTAATATAAGTCAATTTGCTGTTACATAAAGGGCATACGAGTATATCAAGTAATTTATTATCCATAAGTCTTCTCAGCATATAGGCTATTACTATAATCTTTTCTATAGTTAACCTTAGGTTGTTTAACTAAATTAGTTATTAATGCGAATAATTCTTTTTGATGTTTATCATGTAGTACAGGCTCGACTTTTAAATAATACCAATTATCTTTTGCGAAGCTTTTGCACTTAACAGCATCTTTTTCAGTCATAACTACAATATTGTTATCACTCAATGTTTTAAAGTCTTGCTCACAAAAATCATGGTGATCTTCAAAAACATGCTGATACAATACATTACAAAATGGTGCCAAAGTATTAAAAAAACGTTGTGGATTACCGATACCACAAACAGCATTGACTGACTGTTTTTTTAAGTTGTTTAATGCTATTTTTTCATCTGTTTTAAGGTGAATTAATACTGTAGGCTTTAATTGCATAATTGTGGTTTTACTTTCTCTGTGTTCCAAGTCTCTAATTAGTGGATTACCACCATTTTGTATAACCCAATCAACACTTTTTTCTCTCGAAACAGATTCACGTAATGGCCCAAATGGTAAATGCAGAGCATTCCCAAAACCGCGAGTGTGATCAACTAATAAAATTTCCATATCTCTCGCCATTTTATAGTGTTGCAACCCATCATCACTAATAATCATATCAAGATCGACATTTTGAATTAAATCACTGATAACCTGTGATCGATTTACACCAATAGCCATTGGGCAGCCTAGCTTTCGAAACTGCATATAGGCTTCATCACCAACTATTTTGACATCATCTGCTTCAGATACTATATGAGGGTAGCTGGGTGCATTAGAACGATACCCTCGGCTCACTATACCTACTTTAATTTGTCTTTTAGATAATTCTTTAACAAGTAATTCAATAAAAGGTGTTTTACCCGTCCCGCCTACGCTCAAATTACCTACCACAATAACTGGCACTGACTGTTTAGATGGTTTTAACCAAGATAAATATAACCACCTTTTAATTTGAGTTACACCAACGAACGGAACTGTTAATGGCCAGAAAATCCATCGAGAAAAATGTTTGGAATACCAATAGTTTTCTATTTTCTTCGACAAAGACATAAAATTTAATCTATATTCTCACGAAATTGCATTGAGTGTAATTTAGCGTATTGCCCATCTAGTGCAAGTAGTGTTTGGTGATTACCTTGTTCGATAAGTTTACCATCTTGCATCACTATTATTTGATCCGCACTTTCTATCGTGGATAATCGATGAGCAATAACAAAAGTGGTTTTATTTTCTGTTAAAGCTTCTAATGCTGATTGAATATGTCTTTCTGATTCAGTATCTAACGCCGAGGTTGCTTCATCTAGAATAATAATTGGTGAGTCTTTGTAAATAGCTCTGGCAATTGCTAACCTTTGTCTTTGACCACCAGATAACTGCGATCCATTTTCACCGATAGTGGTATCGAAACCGTTAGGTAAATTTTGAATAAATTCTAACGCGTTAGCTTTTGTTGCTGCTTCTAAAAGCTTCTGCTGATCAATATTTTCTTCAGCATAAGCAATATTTGCAGCAACACTATCATTGAATAAAACAACTTGCTGAGAGACATAACTAATTTGACTACGCAATGAGGCTAAAGAAAACTGTTGTATTTCTACTTCGTCAAATTTGATATGACCACTTGATAACTCGTAAAATCTTAATAACAGATTAGTTAAAGTAGATTTTCCACTTCCAGAACGACCAACTAAGGCAGTCGTTTTTCCTTGCTCAACTTCAAAACTTACTGAGTCAAGCGCTTTATTTTCACTTGTTGGATAACTAAAACAAACTTTTTCAAACTTTATTTTTTTAGGTGACTGGGTCAAAGCTTTCCGGCCATCACTTTCCTCACCTTTGGCATCAACAATTTCAAAAACACTATCCGCGGCAGCGATCCCTTGCTGAATAACATTGTTTAAATTAGAAATGACTTTTAATGGCTTTAATAGTGCCATCATTGTTGAAAGCATTAAAATAAACTCACCTGGGGTCAGAGCATTTTCTGCCAATAAAACCGCGGCATAAAAAATAACTGCAGCAATAGCAAAAGACGCAATAAATTGAATAAATGGAGTACTTAGTGCTTTGGTTAAATTCATTTTCATGGTTTGCTGACGATTCTTATTAGCAACCTGTGAGAAGCGTTGAGATTCGTACTGGTCTCCACCGAAGGCTTTAATCACCTTAATACCATCGACTATTTCTTGGGATGTATGAGTAACTCCCCCCATTGCAGTTTGTATATTACGACTAATTTTTTTAAATCGCTTGCTGGCATAAGCAACAATGACTCCAATCAACGGTGCAGAAATAAAGAAAATGGATGCAAGTTTCCAATTAGTATAAAAAAGTAGTCCAACCGAACCAAGAAT
The DNA here is from genome assembly GCA_030432465.1 of Gammaproteobacteria bacterium. Lineage (GTDB taxonomy): Bacteria > Pseudomonadota > Gammaproteobacteria > Enterobacterales > Kangiellaceae > Aliikangiella. The sequence goes on along the minus strand of JAUIHB010000239.1, from coordinate 1,095 downwards.
AAAAACACCTTCTCTGAAAAGTTTGGTTAATGCATCGGTGCTAGCAGCGGCTACTTGTTGGGTGTTAAATGTCACCTTAGAAATTAGCTCTCCAGAGTTGTTCTGGTCAAAAAATTTTGTTGGTAATTTGATATAACTGTCAACAAGCTGTTGACGCATTTTTAAAACAACTTGTTGACCAATCCACGACATACAATAAGTTGAAACAAAACCAGCAATACCACGAATAAAGATAATTAAAATGATATACAGTGGTACCATTTTCATAAACTCAATATCACCCTGAACAAGCCCGCGATCAGTTAAAGGTTCTAAAGCCTTAATAAACATAATTTCCATGCCTGCATAAATCACATTGCCAATAACAGCAATCGCAAACATCAACTTATAGCTTTTTAAATAACTTAACAGTCTCTTGTAGGTGTTTAAAGAACTGTCGCTATTTGGCTCATTCATTCCTTGGTTCTCTGGGTTGCCATTTTTAGGTTAGTAATACCAAGTTGCGAGGTTGCATCCATTGCAATCACAACTGATTGATAGGCAGTATTTGCGTCGGCACTTATAATGACAGGAATGTCTTTGTTATTTTCGTAAATCGGTTGAATTGCTTTTTTAATTGTTTCCACTTGAGCATTAACTAAAGATTTTCCATTAATAAAAATTCGCCCTTCTTTATCAATGCTTATTTCAATCATCTCCGGTTCTGACTCTAATTTTTCGACATCCGCTTTTGGAAGCTCCAGTTTTATCTGTGTTTCCCGAGTAAAACTGGTAGAAACCATAAAAAATATTAACAGCAAAAACACAACATCGATTAATGGTGTTAAATTAATAGCAACTTCTGAACGTTTATTTCGATGTATCACGAGATATTAACCCTTCAAAGTTTCGCGTTCGCCATGCAACACTTCAACCATTTTTAATGCTTCCTGTTCCATTTCAGTTACAAGCTCATCAACCCGACGCTCAAAATGACGATGAAAAATAAGTGCAGGAATAGCAATTGTCAGCCCTGTTGCAGTTGTAATTAATGCTTCTGAAATGCCATGGGCCAGAGCATTAGCATCACCTGTACCTTGAATGGTAATAACAGTG
>JAUIHB010000238.1 GCA_030432465.1 Gammaproteobacteria bacterium | reverse complement strand
ACTTCCACAACACTTGCATGATCTCTTCTTCTGCTTTTGTAAGTGGTTTGAACTGTTGTTTCATTATTCGGATTTTATTTTCAACAACCAAACCTACTAATTATTTAGTTTTTAATAGCATAAAGGTACGCTGAGTATTTATCAACTAATTAATTAGTTTTTAGTGGTGACAGAATGTTTTTAATAGAAAATTAATGAGTGTGCTGGCTATTAAGTTTATAAACTTTATTGAATAACACTAATATTTAAGGCATATATAGTATCCTCTGCCTATAAAATCTACTAAGGAAGTCAATTGAAGTTTATTGATTATCAAAACAATATGAAGTTTTCATATTTTGGGGGCGCTCCTGGCGTGCTTGTTTCAGGTATTGTCTGGATCCTGTCTGGAGTGGTTGCAATATTAGGTTCAAATCAGACAAGCATGTTAGTACTATTTTTTGGGGGTATGCTAATACATCCGTTAAGTATTTTACTTGCTAAATCATTAGGACGAACTGGAAAACATGCGAGTGAAAACCCCCTTGGAATGTTAGCTCTGGAAAGTACAGGATTGTTATTTATTGGTTTATTTATCGCTTTTACTATAGCTAAAGTCGAAGCTGATTGGTTTTATCCTGTGATGTTGTTAACCATTGGTGGTAGATATTTAGTTTTTTCTACGCTATATGGTGATCGCTTATATTGGTATTTAGGTGGCTTATTAGCGCTATCGGGTGTGTTATGCATTCAGTTGAACGCGCCATTTTTTGTTGGTGCATTTATTGGCGGTTTTTTAGAGGTTATTTTTTCAGTTTTTCTTGCGTTGCGTCTAAAAGGAAGTGAATAAACTTAAAATTTAACAAAACATCGCTCTGTCATTCAGTTTAATGCATTTATATTTTTCTCATAAGAAAAAATCAGGTAGCATGAAAAATCGGCAAGGACTTTCATCGGAAGGATTAGCCGTAAATGAAATAATAAAGGTTAGACTGTGGCTTTCCCCTGCCGTTCTAACTTAAATTTGGGGAATTCAAGGAGATAAAAATGGAATGGTATTTAGGCGTTCTAAAAAAATATGCAGTTTTTACAGGTCGAGCACGAAGAAAAGAGTATTGGATGTTCTTTTTATTTAACGTGATTATTTCTATCGTTTTAGGGGTTGTTGATGGTGTATTAGGAACTGCTGGCATTTTAGGGGCTTTATATGGTTTAGCTGTATTGATTCCTGGAATTGCGGTGGCAATAAGAAGGCTACATGACACGGCTCGTTCCGGTTGGTGGCTATTAATTGGTTTTGTTCCCTTAGTCGGTTTAATTGTTCTGATTGTCTTTATGGTTCAGGATAGTGTTGATGAAGGTAATGAATACGGTCCAAATCCCAAACAAACGGTTTAATCCGTAGGACTTAAATTTTAGTATTTATTTTCATTTGGAGGAGTTGACTCCGAAAGTTTCTCCTCCAAGCTAAATACATTTTTCATTTCTTCCGCTCTACAGACTGTTCTTTACCTGCTCTATTGATGATATTAAAGCGTCCAGATATTTAGTGGTACGTTTAATTTTATGTATGAAAGAAATAGATGAATCAAACTCTCTGATGGATTTCACCAGAAATAAATTACTTTATAATCAATTGATTTTTCATAATAAAATGCTTAATCGATATTGAATAGACCTAAAAAGAGTTAAAGTTAGTTGTGTCCAAAAGCTTATCAGTTAAAGATGTATTTGTGGGTTAAAGATATATTGATGCTTAAAAGGTTATCTAATATTGAGCGGCTCGAGAATCGTCCTTAAGAGCAAAGCTTGTTTAGACTAATGTCGTTGATGATAAAGCTTGAGCATAATAAAAATTAGTTTATTCAGTAACTTTGAGGGGTAGTCTCTATGGGTCAATTACATCTACATCAAAAAAAGCCACTTGTTGTCATTATTGCAATGGTTCTCTCTTCGCCGTTATGCTATTCAAAAACTTGGGCAAATGTTGAACAAAAAAAAGTCGATAAAGCTAAACAGGAAACCGTTACTCGGGATGAGGTTTCTGAAAACACAAAAAACTTAGAAGAGCCACCCAAAGGTGAAAAAATTATTATAACTGGCTCACGCCTGAAACGAGATAGTTTTACTGTTGCTACCCCGCTCGTTGTTATGGATCGAGAGGCTATCTCTGATACAGGTTTAGGTTCGCTGTCTGAAATTTTAATAGAAAACATGCCATCAGTAAATGCATCAAGTAGTAATACAAATTCTCAATCGAGTGTTCAAAACACAGGGCTTTCAACAATTAACTTACGAGATTTAGGTACGGACAGGACATTGACTCTTATCGATGGACGTCGAGTTGTTTCCAATAGTTATAGTGGTAATTATGTGAGCTTGAGCACTATTCCATCTGGAATGGTGGAACGAGTGGAAATTATTAGTGGCGGTGCGTCTGCAATTTATGGTTCTGATGCAATTGCTGGTGTAGTAAACATTATTACACAAAAAAATAAAGAAGGAACCGAATTACAAATACGAGGGGGACAGACACCAGCAGGAGGCGGTAAAGAGTTTACTTTGGATTTTGATATTGGAAATACGTTTAATCAAGGAAAATCCTATTGGTATTTTAGTTCAACCTGGGATAGACAATTTGGTATTACTTGGGCGGATCGTAAACGCGCACAATTAGAAGCGGACTTTAATTATGATCACGGTGATATGTGCAACGAAATGTATACTGTCAATGGGTATCAATGTATGCGCGATATTAACCAATCTGACTGGCGTCAGCGTAGCGATGGTATTGCAGGTGGCGTATTTGAAGAAGGTTTGGCAGCAGCTGATGGGGGGTTTTATTATGATGAATCTGGTCTTCATACAGGATGGGTTGAAGAAGTCCACGGTATTAATTCTGCCAGTTTTGTTCAATTAAAAATACCTAACGACCGTATTGCAAGTGCACTAAAGTTTGATCATGAGTTTTCAGATAATACGTCAGGGTATTTGCAGATTCAAGTTAGTCGGAATAAATCGATCAACAATAAGTCTCCTGAAGATGATTATGAAGCTGCTGATGTATTATATTATGAGCCTGTCACAGGTTTGCCAACCGAAGTTCGTCCGGGTTATATTGAGATAGATAACCCTTTTGTACCAGCTGAAATTGCTGCACTTGCAAGTGGCCGAATTAACTGGGATCGCAGATTTTTCGAAGTGGGTCCTGTTATTACAGATAATACTCGAACAACGTTACGTAGCTGGGCGGGGATGAGTGGATTACTATTCGATGATGAATGGGATTGGGACTTATCCGTAGGTTATGGAAAGTTTAAACAGGAACAGGTTCGTCATAACGAACTAAATATTATAAAGCTTGCACAAGGTTTAGATGCCGAATTTGCCAGCGATGGTGTGACTATTCAGTGTGCCGATGCAGATGCAAGAGCCGCTGGATGTGTTCCGGTTAATCTGTTTGGTGTTGGCTCAATTACACCTGAAATGGCGAATTGGATTCGTGAAACACCAACAATTACTTCTGATATTAAACAAGTGAATGTATTGGGGTATATTGCTGGTGATTTATTTGCAATGCCCGCAGGAAATGTTGCTGCAGTATTTGGAATGGAGTTTCGGCGTGATACGCAAAAAGTAGGAACCAGTGAAGGTCAAAGAAATGGTGGAATTACTTTTAATGTTGTCCCATCATTTGAAGGTGATATGGATGTCTGGGAAGCATTTGGTGAAATAGCTTTGCCGTTATTAAACGATCAACCCTTTGCAAAAAAATTATCGGCGGAATTCTCATTACGTTTAGCCGACTATAGTGCCGAAAATATAGATTTGGTTTCAAGTTATAAAACAGGAATTATTTGGGAGCCAATCGAGGGTTATAGATTAAGAGCCAACTATGCCCGCTCGCAACGTGCACCAAATATCACTGAACTTTGGTCGCCACCTCGAGGAGACTTTGATAGCTTTAATGATATCTGTGATGGCGTAACAGCTACGTCTACAGAAGCAGGACATGATAATTGTCGCCTAGAACCGGGAATAGCCGCAGTTATTGCGAGCGAAGGTGTGTTCGAAGATGAAAATAATGGTTATTCACCTAATACCGGTAATGAAAGTTTACTCGAAGAAACCGCTGATACATATACTTTTGGAATAACAATGGCACCTGAGTTTTTAGAAAATTTTCAGGTTGCAATTGATTTCTACGAAATTACGATTAAAGATGCCATCGATCAAGTGAATAATGAAGATATTATTGCTGAATGTTATGACTCTCAAACTGTCGACTGGGGAACTGGAAACCGCTTTTGTAATGATATCAGGCGTGACGCTGAGGGCAATATTATTGAAGTGCTTCAGAGAGTTGCTAACATTGCAGAAACTTCAACTAAGGGTTATGACATTGCGATTGAATATAGGCATGATCTGGGACGTTACGGACAACTAAAATTTAAAGCTGATGCAACACATGTCGATGAGTATATTTCGTCGTATATAGGTAATGATGGTTTGGTCGAAAATGATTACACTGGCCAATTGTGGAGCGGTATTTTTGATGATGTAGCTGCAGCTTCATTAAGTTGGAGCAAAGATAATTGGCGAGTTAGATGGAGTGCCAAATTTAAAAGTAGTATTGTGGATGATAAGGATCGCGTCGAAAGTTATCAAGAAAGACTTGTTGAAAATCAAGCTAATTGTACTGCAGGCAATAGTGATTGCATTAGCAATCCTGAAGCACCTAAATACTTATATTTTCCAAGTTATACCAAACATAATTTATCACTGTCTTACACCGCTGAATTTCAAAACGGTAATGAGTTAAGAATTTTTGGGGGTATAAATAATGTGTTTGATGACGTGGGGCCATTTATTCCATATTCGGGGGATGTTGCTGGAGCAGATGTTGGAAATGTGAGCGGTGAATATGATTCTGGGGTTGGACGATATGTTTATACAGGGGCTGAATTCAAGTTTTAAGTTTACAGACCTGTTAAGCCATTTAAGTTAATGTTGACTCTCTGTTTGAGGTTCATGTATCAGTTTGTTGAGATGTTAGAATGAAAAAAAATGATTATAACAAGTTCTTGATCATGATTATCGTAAAGTTTTCTCTGATCGGATTAGGGCTTACTGGTCTATCATTGTACGCTAAAACGCTCTCCGAAAAAGACATCAATGATGGACCATATATATTTTTTGATAAAAAAAATAATATTGAAAATTCAAATGTGTTTCAGCTACAAGCAGAAGCTCTCAGTATTTGTGATGGACAGGTTTTTAATTTATTTTTTAGTTTGAAAATTGGTAATCAAATTGATTTTTGTGGCGAAAGCTTCGAGTTTTCTTATGCTAAGCCAAAATCTGATCCAATAGACATTCGCGGGGATTTTCAAATCGCTGCGTTAAGTGATATTCATGGACAGTTTGATTTGTTCATTCAATTATTAAAAAACAATCAGATTATTGATTCACAAAGGCGCTGGAATTTTGGTGATGGACACCTTGTCATTACAGGGGACGTGTTTGACCGCGGCGACCAAGTAACGGAAGCCCTCTGGTATTTGTATGACTTGGAAAAACAAGCAGAACGTTCGGGTGGAAAACTACATCTACTTTTAGGCAATCATGAGGTTATGGTTTTAAATGGTGATTTGCGTTATTTAAATAAAAAATATCAAGTATCTAGTCAGTTGTTTGCTCAATCATTTGAAAAGCTATATTCTCAAAATACTATTCTTGGTGAGTGGTTGCGTCAGAAAAATGTTTTAGTAAAAATTAATCAATTTCTTTTTGCACATGGCGGATTTCATCCTGATCTGGCGAGACAAAAATTTTCATTAGAAAAAATCAATCAATTGTTCAAACAATCATTGGTAGCTCAAGAGCTTAAAACTAAACGGTCTGAGTTAGAATATTATCTACATAAAACTAATGGTCCTATATGGTATCGAGGGTACTTTAATGAAAATGGTGCTAGTGAGGATGAAATTAATTTATTATTAAATCACTTTAAAGTGACTAATATCATTGTTGGTCACACTTCTTACCCAACGATTGAGACTCGTTTTGATGGAAAAATTATTGCCATAGACTCCAGTATGAAAAAAGGCAAGTACGCAGAAATTCTTTTATATAAAGAAAATAAATTATTTCGTGGTACGCTTTCAGGAAAAATATTAGCCTTGGAATAATTTAGGTGTTGGAGAGTCGCTTTTAATCAAGCGACTCAAGTTGTTCAGAGAGGTCCATCCATTCTTCTTCTAGATTATCTAATTCGCTTTTAATTTCATTTGATCGGCTAATTGTGTTATTTAGTTGGTTTTTATTCTTTTCCTCATAAAGCTCGGTATCAGCAAGTTTTTCTTCAAGTAACAAAATTTCAGCTTGGAGTTTACTCATTAGCTGATCGACTTTTTTCAGTCGATTACTCAA
>JAUIHB010000237.1 GCA_030432465.1 Gammaproteobacteria bacterium | reverse complement strand
GCCTTGATGTTGATTGGTATAACGAACATTACAAGGATCTTTAAAAGTTACCCAAGGATGACCTGTTTCAAATAACATGCCTAACATCTTGCGCCATAAATCAACTGCTTTAATGGTTTTAAATTGTCCTATATCTCCCGCTTTTGCTTTCGCTTCATATTGTTCGTAAGCCAATTTAAATGCTTGTCCACTAAGCTCATGTAAATCTGGCACATCATCAGGTGAAAATAAGGTCCATTCCTTTTCTTCTACTACCCGCTGCATAAATAAATCAGGAATCCAATTGGCGCTATTCATATCATGCGTTCTGCGACGTTCATCCCCCGTATTTTTTCTCAGCTCTAAAAAATCTTCCACATCAATATGCCAGGTTTCTAAATAAGCACACACAGCGCCTTTTCTTTTACCACCCTGATTAACCGCCACCGCTGTATCATTAGCAACTTTTAAAAAGGGAACGACACCTTGAGATTTACCGTTGGTTCCTTTAATGTGCGAGCCCATACCTCTAACGCGAGTCCAGTCATTGCCTAGACCACCGGCAAATTTTGATAACATGGCATTGTCTCTCAGAGCATCGTAAATACCATGTAAATGATCAGGAACTGTAGTGAGATAACACGATGATAATTGAGGGCGTAAAGTTCCTGAATTAAATAACGTTGGAGTTGAACTCATAAAATCAAACGACGATAACAAATGATAAAACTCAATCGCACGAGCCTCTCGCTCAATCTCGTTAATTGCCAATCCCATAGCAACCCGCATAAAAAACACTTGAGGTAACTCAATTCGTGTGTTGTTTGAATGGATAAAATAGCGATCATAGAGCGTTTGCAAACCTAAATAGTTGAACGCTAAATCTCGTTCTGGTTCAATCGCCTCAGCCAAGCGAGACAAATCAAAACGGGTTAACTCCTCGTCTAATAAACTTAAATCGGCTAATTTTTGAATCGCCTTTTTAAAGTAATCAGGATAAAGCTGAGACATGGATTGCTGATCTACCGATGTCGGCGTTTCATAAACAAAACTTAACGCTTCTAATCTTAGGTTACTTAAAAGTAAACGGGCCGCCACCTGACTATAATTAGGTTCTCGATCAATCAAACTACGTGCACTTAATACCATAGCCTGATTTAAGTCTTGTAATTGCATACCATCAAAAACATTTTCCTGAGTTAACTGCATTAGTGTTTCTACACTCACATCCTCAATAGATTGAGTTGCTAAAGTAATCACTTCAAGCACCGCTTGTGGCTCATAACTTAATAAGGAACCGTCAGGCTGCTCAATATTAATTTCACTTTGCTCGTCTTGTTGAGGTTTAGATAATTCTCGCTGCTTGGCATGTTCAGCACGATATAACACATAAGCACGGGCAACTTTTTGTTCGCCAGCTCGCATTAAAGCTAATTCCACCTGATCCTGAATATCCTCAATATGCATAATGCCATTGTCAGGCAAGCGCCGAATAAGTGCCTGAGTCACCTGCTCGGATAACTTAGCGACGGTTTGGTGAACTCTTTGTGATGCAGAAGCTTTTCCACCCTCTACCGCTAAAAAAGCTTTAGTCATAGCAATAATGATTTTGCTTTGATCAAAAGGAGTTTTCTTACCATTACGCCGAATAACAGCATATTGAGTAGAAGGCGAATGCTCAGCAGACGCTACAGAAACATTAGGACGACTAGACAAAGCCGCTTCACTAGATGGTGATTGATTTTCGAGCATTTTTTTCCTCTTCACGGAGTGTTAATGCTCGCGTAAGGGAAAAACTGCCAGCTCTGACGCCATGCAAATCACATAAGCCAGTAATGACATTCAATCCATACCTTAACGCGAGGCAATTGAAAATTTGTAGGTAACCGGACTGAGAGTATTCATACTCATTACCGTTGCGCGACAGTGCTGGATTCTCACCAGCTTCCCCTACAGCAATATTTTAAATTTTAAAAACTATACATAATCAATTAAAACTTATAACTATTTTATAAATCTATCCCACTAAAAAGCACAAGATATAGTTTAAATAGTTATTTTTTGTCAATATAGTGTGTTAATAACCAAAACTCAAGCACAGTTTAGGAAAACCTCCAGATAATTTTAGTAACATCTTAAAACTGGATTAAATCACCATAAAAACGACAAAATATACCATCGGTGAAATTAACGAAATAGTTTTATCTCAGCTTGAAAAGTTGTCATTTTCACCAAACCATTTGGTCAGACAGCTCTACTTCCCCCGATAATTCGCACTTACCTAGTTGGCACAATACATGCTATGCCTAATGCAGACTTTTAAAGATATGGAGAACAATAATGAAACATTTTATTCACTTAACAGCCGCAGCACTTTTAATCACATCACTTTCGGGATGTATTGTTGTTGGTGGTGGTCACTCTGACTGGAGCGACAATGACTGGGAATCTGAACAACGCGATAACCGGGAAATTATTAATCAGCTTTCACTCAAAAGCACCCGAAGTTCAGTTCTCAATCTACTTGGCGCTCCCAATTTTTCTGAAGCTTTTGCATTAAATGATGATGAGTATCGTGTTTTATATTATCGCACCCAGCACCGTCATTCCGATGGTGAAACCACCAAAGACGAAACGACACCACTGATATTCAAAAATGATCAGCTTATTGGTTGGGGCGAAGATGTACTCTACAAGATCAACTTGAGCACTTCAAAAAATTAATCGATAACTCATTAATGAACTCCCTTTAAGGTTTAAGCCACTAAAGGGAGTTTTTCTTGAATCAAGCCAATACCTTAACAGTCTAAATTAAACCCCGATCGAAAATCATTAAAAGTTATACTCATTATTAAAACTTGCCCTCAAGCAGGTTAAAGCCTTACTCTGCAAACTTTCGTCATTGCCCAATTTAACTTGTAGTAACTATGCGCACACCATCATCTTTTAAATCACTTCTCTGGTTAGCTGCTGGTGCAATAATTCTGATGAGTTTTGTACCCTTAATTGTTCGCTGGACAAGTGCCAACGAAATTACCATTGGAATTGTACGTTTAGCAATTGGTGCTGCAGGTTTGGCGGTTTTGCAATTTTTTTCCCGCCATAAACGTTCTTCATTATCTCTTAGAGAATGGCGCTGGGTCTTTTTAATAGGTTTTGTTTTTGCCTGTCACTGGTATACCTATTTCAAAAGCATAAAGTTGGCGGGGGCATCTTTGGCAGCCATCGGTATGGCCACTTTTGGTATTCACTTACTTTTACTCAATAGCCTCATTCTAAAAGACAAATTAACCAAAAGTGATGTATTTGCGGTCGCCTTGGCTTTATGTGGCATTTACATAGTTTCACCAACCATTGAGCTAACACCAGAAAAATGGCAAGGCTTCCTATGTGCAATATTTAGCGGATTCCTCTACGCATTTTTACCACTCATTAATCGTCATGTTACTCATCTACCAACCAACACTCGTGCATTTGGACAGTTTGGATTCGCACTAGTTTTATTTCTAATGTTTTTGCCACAAGCTAATTTTGATTTAGCGCCCCAAGACTGGTGGAGTTTAGCTGCGCTGGGAATCTTTAGTACTTTAATTGCACATACTTTGTGGCTAAAAGCTTCTACGGAACTTCCACCTCAAATGACTTCAGTTATTTACTACGCCTATATTCCCGTCACATTAATTTTAAGCTACATTTTTCTTGATGAACCTTTAACCTGGCAAAAGCTTCTAGGTGCAGGGTTAATTATCACCGCTAATATTCTTGCTGCCCTGTTGCATAAAAAATCAGTGGCATTACGTACAAAAGGCTCAAAAGCCAATTAGTGAATACTCTTTAAGGAACAGCTCGCTAACAAATTATCAGAAGAGAAATACGGTGAATTATTGTTCAGGCATTTTAGCGTCGCGATAACGCTTGGTGTTTATAATATTTTGATAATCTTGGATTTGTCGTTCGGCTCGTGCAATTTGTTCAGCAGGTAATTCTTCTCGCAACTGAGCGACAATAACAGCTGTTTTATTATTGATATGCTTCGCAACAGGGCTTTTATTAATTGATGCAAAGTAAAACCAAACAAAAGACTCCACCGGATTTTTTTTAAAACCTAACCCCTGATGTAGCATTAATGCCACATTGTATTGTGCGGCAGCATAATCTCTTAAACTTGCTTGAAAATAATATTCAGCTGCTTTTTTATGGTTTTGACGAAAACCACTACCACGTGGTGGTTCGAAGTAAAAATTTCCCAAAACGAATAATGCTTCAGGATCGCCAAGCTCAGCCCTATGCTTAAGCTTGGACCACTCTGTCACATATACATTTTTTTGACTGGTTACTTCTTTCAATCCGCTTGCTAAAATTAAATCTGGAAGCAACCAAATTAATAGCACTAAGAAAAATACCAGCAGTTTTGTTAAACGCTGCAAAAATTATCCTTAAAAAAGCAATAAACTTATTGTTCAAAATACCGTATTCTCACAGATTTTCTGGACAATTACACTGATTAGACTAATTATAAGTTAAGAACCTTTATCAAATTGGTTATTACTTTGGCGTTTTTTTGTGTAATATTTACGCGAGCCAAGGTTATTGTGCTATTTTAATTGCATAAGTAACCAAAAAAATTGACAATTCAATCGAAACCATCTGAGTATTTTTATGTTGCAATTAAGAAATTTCGAGTTATTCAATCAAATCGACAAAGATACTGTTGAAGAAATTCTTTCACATATCCACTGTCGAAGCTTTCCCAAAAAGACTCAAATAGTTACCGAAGGTGACGATTCTCATAGTTTATACTTTTTACTAGAAGGCCGCGTAAAAATCTACCTTGATGATGATAATGGTAAAGAAATTATTGTGAATATCCACGAGACTGGAGAGTTTTTTGGTGAATTGGGATTGATAAAATCAATACCCAGAACAGCGTCAGTTCTTACACTTGAAGAGTCTCGTTTAGGTATTATGCCGGAGTCTGATTTTAAACGCTGTCTCAATAACTACCCAGCTTTTTCTATCAACTTAATTGAAAACCTCTCAACACGATTAATTGAAGCCACAGAAACAATCAGAAAACTAGGCCTAATGGATGTTTATCGCCGTATTGCAGTAACATTTCTTAATTTGTCAGAAGAAGTCGGTGGCGTTCGAATAATCAATGAAAAACTGACTCAGCAAAACATTGCTAGCCGAGTCGGAGCATCACGAGAAATGGTCGCGCGCATTCTCAAAGATCTACGAGCCGGTGGTTATATTTCACAAGAAGATAACAAAATTATTATTCACAAAGCGCTACCGCACTCTTGGTAAGAATAAATTTTAACAAAAAATAATTTTCTTAAAATGTGACGCAGTTCAGGTTTTTAGCCAAGTAAAAACCTGAACTGTTTAATCTTTCAAACATAACGTCAAAGAATATTCGCTTAATACTAGCAGTTTAAAAATCCTTTCAGGTAATTACTCTGAATCACCTATGATAGCTAAGCCACACGTGATGATAAATATTGCTGTAACAATCCATGTGCCGAATCCAGACAAATTTCTCCATTATGTAACGGCTTCCCAACTAAAATACCTGCGGGCGTTTTAACATGAGAGGCTAATAAAGCCTCAAGATCTTGAGTATTATTTATCCCCCCGTTCGCATAGACCGGAATTTCTAAAGACTCAGTAAACTCTCCCAGAATAGCCAAGCTCGACTTATCGCGCATTCCAGAATTGCCAATATGGGTCACTATCAAGCCCATAACACCATCGTTTTCTAATCGTTGAGCATTGCGCAACAACTGTTCAATTGGGTCAAGTCCATCAGAGGCAAGCTTTTTCTGGTTGCAATCAATCTCAGCCATAACTCGATGTGGAAATTCCATACAGATATCATCCAGCAAATCGCGCTGGCGTGACGCACGTCCACTGAGTATTAAATAATCGACTCCTGCATCGGCCCACACATAAGCAGACTCAATACATTTAATACCGCCAATAACCTGTAACTCGGTATCTGGGAACTGCAATTTAACCTTACGAATTAAATTGACATTTTCTGGTTCCCCAGACTCAATCGCATCAACATCAACGATATGCAAACGCTGCACACCCTTTTCTGTCAATCGCGACACAACTTCAATGACATCTTCCTTAATCACTTCTTCCGCAAATTGATTTTTGAATTCGGTATGCACACATTTACCGTGGCGAATTTCTAGTACTGGCACTAACTGCATGGACATCTTCCGGCTCAATAAAGGTTAATTTAACTATAGAAATAATTTTCCATTTAGTCAGGTAAAAAATGACTATCGCTTTAAGAAAAAAAATTTAAACCGATTTTACTCTTTCACCTTGTAACACAAAAATAATGACTAAATTATTACAATCAATAACTTAGAATTAATTTCTATAACAAAAATATCAGGATTCCTAAGTTGTATATTTAAAA
>JAUIHB010000236.1 GCA_030432465.1 Gammaproteobacteria bacterium | reverse complement strand
CTCGTTGGGTCGCATTTAACCTTGTAAAACATCTTACAGACCGAACGAGTTGCCAGACCATTTCCAACCACTAGCACCTGTAATCCTACCATATGGCTGAAAAGCGTACAGAAAAAACTCATTTAAATTTGAGATAATTTTGCAATTAATTTTATTTATTGCCACACCTGTTTGCAGCATTGGTCAATCATTGCGTCTTCAACTTCTTATTCCGCTGCGTTAAAAACAACCAATTAATAATCAATGGAAAGCGCTATTCCCAAAAGACACATTGACAGTAAATTGAATGGCTGGAGTTGGTTTTTGTCTATTTTTTATTTTGTCGGTTACACATTTTATTTTCGATGCGTAAATAGTATATTTAATCTATAACTCTTAAACCAACTATTGAAAATTTATGAAATGGATTGATATCGGAATAAACCTGACCAACAAGCGCTACGATAAGGATCGCCAGCAAGTAATCGATAATGCTCTTGAGTGTGGTGTAGAAAGACTGATTATTACGGGCACAAGTGTCAAAGAAAGCCATAAAGCACTAGAATTATGTGTTGCTGCATCTGGGGATCTCTACTCTACAGCGGGTTGTCACCCTCATGATGCAAAAACCCTCACGTCAGATGGTGTTGCTCAGCTTAAACAACTACTCTCTAAACCGCAGGTAGTCGCCGTTGGCGAATGTGGACTAGACTTTAACCGAAACTTTTCGACGCCCGCACAGCAGATAAAAGCATTTACTCAACAGCTTGAGCTGGCTGTCGACTCAAATAAGCCTGTTTTTTTGCACGAACGCGACGCTTTTGACACTCAATTTCAGATTTTAAAAGATTACTGGCCTTCGTTGAGCAACGCTATTACTCATTGCTTTACAGGCAATCAGCAACAGATGGAAGCTTACTTAGATCTGGGGCTAAGCCTTGGCATTACTGGTTGGATTTGTGATGAACGACGCGGAAAGCCCCTTTTTGACATCGTCAAATACATTCCAGACGAGCGTTTATTACTTGAAACCGACGGGCCTTATCTAACACCTCGCGACTTAAAGCCTAAACCTGAAGGTGGGCGCAACGAACCGCAGTATCTTCCTCATATTGGACAAGCCGTTGCCAGAGCAAGGCAACAGTCCATTGAGCACGTCGCAAAAATCAGCTATAGAAATAGTATGAATTTTTTTAATTTATCAATAAACGAAGTAACTAATTAATGAAGGCTCAAGTTGTTTTACTGCACGGGATGGCTCGCTCACCTCGTAGCATGAAAAAGCTAAGGCAAAAGTTACAAGCTGAAGGCTACTCAGTATTAAATTTAGGCTACAATAGTTTACGCCATAGTTATCAAGAAATATTAAGCTCTCTCGAAACGCAAATAAGCAGTTGGTTAGATGCAAGTAAACCAATTCATTTTGTCGGTCACTCATTCGGCGGCATTTTAATTCGCGGGCTATTACATAAACATCCTGAATGGAATACTGGCCGCTGCGTTATGTTAGGCTCTCCCAACAAAGGTACCCAGACGGCTTCCTTTATGTTAACACATTGGTGGTTTAAGCATTTTGTTCCCCAGATTACAGCTGATCTCATTCCTGACAGCGAATTACTCCAAACGCTTCCTGAGCCAGAAGTTGAAACAGGTATTATTGCGGGTAATGTCAATTTTAGTTTAGTTATTCCTGTCAGTTGGTATTACAAAAAAGCGACTAAAAATGCACCTGGCGATGGCGTGGTAGAATTAATCAATACTCAATGTAGTAAGATGACAGATTTTATTATTATGCCTGTTCATCATTCATTTATGACATGGGATAAAAGTTTACTTGAACAAGTACTACACTTTTTACAGCACGGACACTTTACCGAAGAATACCAACCAGTGAATGACGAACATAGTTGAAATATGTATCAATAAGACTAATTGTCTAATGGCTATGCTCCCAAGCCCTTTCATTAAGTAACACTGAACAATTGGAATTGAGAATGGAACAGAGTTCAATAGATAACAAAAAAATTACTGGTGGCTGTTACTGCCAACGCATTCAATATGAAATACAATTACCAGTAAAGTGGTGTGCTCATTGTCACTGCTCACAGTGTCGACATATACAAGGTAGTCCACTGGTCACATGGTTTGGGGTTGATAAAAATAACTTTAACTTAATTAGTGGGAAAACGGCTATTGCATGGTTTGAATCTTCAAAGTCAGCTCGTAGAGCCCATTGCATACATTGCGCAACACCGTTATTTTTTGAAGGTGATAATTGGCCTGATGAGATTCATATTACTCGCGAATCAACACAAGCGGATATATTACAGAAACCACAAATTCATGTCTTTTATGATCGCCATGTTAACTATCTTGAAATACAGGATAATTTAGCTAAGCATGGCGGTTTCGATGGTTTCACCTTACTCACCACAGAACAAAAAAATATCCAGCAGCATCAAATAAACGCTCAAGCCACATCGACTCAAAGGAAAGAGTAACATGTCAGATAATCAGTTTTCATTACTCAAAGAAAGACGCTTTTTTCCTTTCTTTCTTACCCAGGCTTTGGGTGCGGCAAACGATAATATATTTAAAAATGTATTGGTCATGCTGCTAACTTATAAAGTTGCAGGAGAATTAGGTGAAAGCTCAAGCTTAATGGTTAATTTAGCTGCCATTTTATTTATTTTGCCTTTCTTTTTAATCTCAGCCACTTCGGGTCAGCTAGCAGAAAAATATGAGAAATCACGGAGTATGCGCTGGTTAAAAATTAGCGAAATAGCCATCATGTCTTTAGCAGCAATTGGCTTTTATTTTAATCAGTTTTATTTTTTATTATTCGTTCTCTTTCTCATGGGATTTCAATCCGCTTTATTTGGCCCGTTAAAGTTTGGCTTTCTACCACAACATTTAGAAACTGAAGAATTAGTTGGCGGTAATGCGCTCGTTGAAACCGGTACTTTTTTAGCGATATTAATCGGAACAATCGTCGGTAGCATTCTAGGCAAATCAGATAGCGATCTCACAAGCATTATTGCGTTGGTCATAATAGGTATGTCAATTGCTGGCTACTTAGCCAGTAGAAAAATTCCTATTACACCAGCGGTTGCGCCAGAACTAAAAATTAATTGGAATATATTCACTGAATCTGTCAGAAATATCCGATTTATCCGTCAGGATAAACCCGTTTTTTTAGCAATTCTCGGTATTTCCTGGTTTTGGTTTTATGGTGCGACTTACCTTGTACAAATACCTGAGTATACGAAATCAACGCTAGCTGGCGATGAGTCTGTTGCAACCTTGTTGTTAGGCGCTTTTTGTATCGGAATTGGCCTTGGTTCAATTATCTGCGAGAAACTTTCGAGCGGGCATGTTGAAGTGGGATTGGTTCCCATTGGAGCATTTGGATTAAGTTATTTTGCTTATGATTTATTTCTTACTAATCAATCAACGGGTTTAGTACCATTGCATGATTTTAAAGCATTCCTTCAGTCAGATGGCTCCTACCGTGTATTATTTGACTGTACCATGATCGGTGCCTTTGGTGGTTTATTTACTGTACCGCTCTACTCTCTGATCCAAAAAATTGGTAACAAAAAGCACATGTCGAGAATTTTTGCTGGGCTTAATATTGTCAATGCTTTTTTTATGGTGCTATCTGGGGCTTTTGCAATCTTAATTTTAGGAACTGGCTATTCAATTCCTGAGTTATTCCTAATCACTTCCATTATCAACATACTCGTTGCGGCTTATATTTTTACCAAAGCGCCAGAATACATTTTTCGTCTGATTACCTGGCTGCTAATTAATACGATTTATCGCATTCGACGTCACAACTTGCAAAGTATTCCAAAGCACGGCGGATTTGTTTTAGTCTGTAATCACGTCAGTTTTGTCGATGCGTTAATTATTGCGGGTTATTGTAAGCGAAATGTCCGTTTTGTCATGTACCATAAGATATTTAAACTACCGATTATTGGTACATTTTTTAAAATGGCTAACACCATTCCTATAGCCCCTGCTCATGAAGATAAAGAAATGATGGAGAACGCGTTTGACAAAATAGCGAGCGAATTAGAAAGTGGAAATGTTGTTTGCATTTTTCCGGAAGGAAAGCTCACTCCTGATGGAAAGTTAGGAGAATTTAAAAAGGGTATTGAGAAAATTATTCAAAGAACTCCTGTTTCTGTTTATCCTATGGCGCTAAAAGGACTGTGGGGTAGCTGGTTTAGTCGCTACAATGGAAAAGCGATGCAAGGTTTTCCTAGAAAATTTATGGCAAAAATTCGCTTGGTGGTCGGTTCCCCTCTATTACCAGAACAAGTAACTGCAAAATTATTACACGAAAAGGTTAACGAACTTTTAGAAAAGAAATCAAACTGAAGAAGAGTAAAAAATTTAACTTTAAGTGCCGTTTTTTTTACAACTACACTTAAAGTTAAGCCTCAAGATTGAACTAACTTCAGACGATTTATGACTTCAATAAAGTCACTTTCTTTAATAGACAAAACAAATCGACAATACCCTGGAAGTCCAGTCCAGGTTGAATTGTTAATTACAATATTACTTTCCTTCAATAATTTTTGTGTCATCAAATCACCAGCCTCTATGGCAGACAAATTGTTTTCTTTTGCATATAGCTCAGGCTTGGCGACCAAAAACAACCCACCTTTAGGCATTATCACTTTCCAACCTAATGATTGTAATGTTTCAGTTAATAACTTTGCTCTATCCATTAAAATTTTTCTTTGTTGCTGTAAATGACATGAAATACTGCTCTCACCAGCTAGCTGCTCAGTTACTAATTTTCGTATCGCATAATTCAAAGTAAAATGAGGTTTATGAGAAATTTTTTGTTTTAAGTCGTGTAACAAATGACTAGATGAGGACCAACAATAACCGTACCTTAAACCTCCCGCGGCATATTCTTTTGAAATACCGCCGACAACAACCAAACGTGCTTCATTATTTTTCGCAATCGCATTTATGTTAGCAGAAAGATCCCACTGTGGAGGCAAACCTGAACTACCGTTATTAGATGCTGAGTTATCTTCGTAAAACTCCAAGCCTGTAAAAATACTATCCATAATAACGGTTACTTGATAACTTTGAGCAACCGACAACAAAGCATTGAGTTCCTCATTAGAATATATAGCACCTGTAGGATTAATTATGGGTGCATTTAAAAATAACCAAACAGGTTTTCTAACTCTTGCACCATCACACAGCTGTTCTAATTCCTGCTGAATACATTGCTGCAACCCTTCGGTTGTTATTTTAAAATCATCGGCCTCTTTAGTCGTTAAGTTGACTACTGAAACATTTTGATAATCCGCTGCAGCATTAAAATATCCATAGCTTCCACTTGGAATAATCAACTGGGCATTTTCTTGAGAACAAAGGTTAAGTAACGCAGAATAAATAGGTGCTACGCCATTACCAAAAACCATTGGTGAGTACAAAGATTGTGGAATATTAAACCGTTGAGCCATCAATTGGCGTAAAGGTTGCTCGGCAGAAAGCTCATTAGCTACCCACTTTCGAACCAGATAGCTTTCAAAGATAACTTGCTTTAAAAGCATCGGTGTCGCTAATTCATTCTCACCAAAATCCATACGAATGGTTTTATCGTTAAAAGATAAATGATTTCCCATAATTGCTGGGTGAGAATAAGCTTTTTTAGCCGCAGAAGATAAGGTTAATGTTGAAGCTATATCAGATAAGTTATTATTCAGTGCTTCTACAATTCTTGTTCGCTGAAAATACAACATTTCTTCTAATAAATGGGCATAATACATTTGTTTTAGCATAGGTGTACGGCTATAGGTAAGCTCTGCCGCATTCACTAGATGGTGTGTAATTTCATGATTATTGGTGATAGTAAAATTAATTGAGTAATTTTGATAAACTCGATTATTAATTAAATCCGCAGTCAAAATTAAGTTTTTAGCAATTCCATTTACTGACAAGTAGCGATAAATTCCATACATTGGAGGTTGGCTGCTCAAGTTAATACAATCAGTTAAATCAATGACTAATAAGGTATCGTGCTGAATCGCACACTGTACCAACTGGTCGATCAATTGGCTCGACTGAACTTCATGCTCATCTAAGCGGGTTATCACCATTTGTGGCTTAAGCTCACCGATAAGCCTCACCAAGTATTCAATCTGAGCAGGAACCTGTAGAACCTGACTTTTTGAGTGGTGGTTTGTGGGCTCAACCAAAGATGCTAGTTTTTTTTCAACCAAGGTAATTTGAGGTCGATAATTCTTTCGTAAATTCTTAATGATTTCTCGTCGACCTGGTGCAACTACAATATGTTTTTCTTGAATATCAACCTTTAAATAATAGCGAAAAAACTCCGTTAACTGTTGCCTGAAAAAAGGAAGACCTGCCGTTTTGTCATAAGAAAACTGCTGACATTTTTTTAATTCCACG
>JAUIHB010000235.1 GCA_030432465.1 Gammaproteobacteria bacterium | reverse complement strand
AAAGTTAGTAAGCATAAGTTAATGATATTTAAATTGAGTCCTTGGCCCTGAATAAAATAATTAACTAAATAAGTGCCACACATAGCAACCAAAATTAAACTGACCCAAGGGGCGTGTTCCAATTTTTCTGCTGGAGAAAGTGATTTTTGATCAATAGTGACTTTCGGTTCATCAACTTCTACTAGCGGCTTAATCTGATTTTTAGGCATCATCATCCAGTTTAATAATGGCAACAGAATTAAAAGTGAGGCTAAGATAATCCAGTTTTCCAACGCAAAAATTGTTTCAGAAACCGGAATATTTTTTCCTTCCAGCAATTCATTGAGAGCATCAGAATTATTCGATGCCAGCTTTAATGGAATCGAACCTGATAAACCACCATGCCAAACTAAAAAACCACTATAAGCAGCAGCGATTAATAAAGGAAAGTGAACATCCTTAACTTTTTTGGCGACTTCGCGAGCGACTAATGCACCAACGACTAAACCAAATCCCCAGTTAATCCATGCGGCAATAATTGAAACTAAAGTAACCAGCACCACACTTTGTCCCGGCGTTTTTGCCAGACCAGCCACTCGAATGAGTAATTGGTGTACAGGCTTACTCATAGCTAACGCGTGACCTAAAACTAAAATAAGAACCATCTGCATCGAAAAACTTAATAGCTTCCAAAATCCATTTCCCCAATGATTCGCCATTTGAAGAGGTGATTGTTCCTGAAATAATATACCTAGCACAAAAACCAAGGCAGATAAAATTATCGCAAACAAAAAAGCATCGGGTAACCAGCGTTGCATTACTCGACTAAAAAATTCAGCACTGTTTTTAATCATATTTTTTCCTTTTTTATTAGTGGCTGTTTGCTAGCTTGTTTTATTGCAGTTTAACATATTTTTTTGATTAAATATCGTACTCAAATTTTACCAAATATATCGCTATAACTAATTAAAAATTAACAATAAATTAATTTTTAATTCATCGTCTTGAAATAAAAAATAATGTTGAATTGTTTTTTTAGAGATATGAATCTCTCAGCTCTATAAGTAAAACTATGTCACAAAAATATAAAATAAGTTTTTAACATTAAATTCTCTTATGATTACAGACAGTTAATTGAAAGGATTATATTTTCTAATGGAACGTGTTAGAAAATATAGGTGTTCGAATTTGTTGTTCTTTGAAAAGATTCAATCGCGAAACAACTTGTTCGTATACATTTAATTTTTTAACAGGAGATAACCAATGAAATTTGCAGCGACAGGCTTAATTGCTTTTGGGGTGTTAAGTACAAGCTTTGCATCTTTTGCCAATGACTACTTTCCATACAGTGGTCAAGATTATTCTACCTATAAAAATAATTATGGTCAGGAAGTAACAACAAAAATTGTTGATACTTATGGTGATAGCTGGATGCAATTATCAGAATTTTTAGGCCAAAAAAATCAGTGGATATCCACCTCACCCACGACACAAAAAATTTACTGGTTCACTGAACAGGGAAGTACCAGACAATTAGTAGATTTTACCCATTCAATAGGAACTATTTATCAGGTTAGCGTTAATGATTGTAGTTCTCATGCTAAATTGGAGAATAAAGGGCTTACTCTAGAAACTGCAGCAGGTGTTTTTTCTAATGTTGTTGAATTGTCATTTTCTGGTAACTGTGCCGATGCAGGCTTATCGAATGCTTATTTTTCCCCGCAGGCAGGATTAATACGTTGGGATACACAAAGCATTGCAGGGCCTGTTACTTATGATTTAACAACAGCCAAAATTAATGGCGTGACTTATCCAAAAGGAACTGGGGTTTCTGTTAGTTCTAACGTTGAATCAGGAAAAATATTTTTAAGCCAACAACAAAAAATTAATGCCTATATTGAATTGAACAACGTTAGCGAGCAGCCGGTTGAATTAACATTTAATTCAGGCCAAACATTTGAAATTGAAATTTTTGATGAGTCAGGTGTACGTGTTGCATATTGGTCTCAGGATAAAATGTTTACTGAGGCAATTCATACCATTACTTTACAACCCGGAGAATCTAAAATGTTTGGTGATGTTATGCCACTTGTCTATGCTAATGAGCATTTATTGCAACAGGGTAATTATCAAGTTAAAGTAAAAGTAAAAGGTTATGATGCTAGTGCTTACTCCTATAATCCTAATTTAGGTTATGAGATTGAGTTTCCTATATCAATTCAATAATATTATTTTAAATAGCAATAAGTGAAGTGAGATAAATTCAAAGTGAGATAAATTTAAAATTAGATAAATTAAAAAATAACGGGAGTAAAGAGTGGTTTAATCGTTCTTTACTCCTCTAAATCCTTTAAATATTTTCCCTGTAAAAAATCAACAAGTTCCAGCATTTTTAAGTGTAGTGCTTGAGAAGCGATATCAAAATTCTTAAGAAACTCTTTTTCTGATTGATTATCGTTATCTAATATATTGGTTATTGATTTAAGCGCAATCATTGGAATGTTGAATAGCATCGCAACCCAGGCAATACCTGCAGCTTCCATTTCTTTTGCCACAGCATCATTTTGATCGATGATCAAAATATCTTTATCATTTTTTTCCAACGATGAACCTGTTGAGATAACGCCTGACTTTAAGTTAAGTGCTTTTTTTAAGCGCTCGACTTTTGCTGCCGGATAATGACCAATTGCTGAACGATCAAATCCGGGTAACGGAACATGTCTGTCATGATAAATAAAATGTGCTTCACTGATATAAATGGTGCCTATTTCTGCACCTCGTTTAGAAAATCCACCGGCAGTTCCTGCTGAAATTAATAAGTCAGGTTGCAGTTGAGTGATGGCTTCATAAGCCATTAATGTTGCAGCTTCGCTACCAATATTATCAACATTATGGCGAACATCCATTCCACTGACTATGAGTGATAATTTTATTTCGCCAATTTTTTGTTGAAAACAGCGCATAGGAAGTTGTGCATGTATTAGATCAAATTTTTCTTCTAATGCTAAAGACTCAATAATTAAATGGGCTTCATCTTGCATTGCCATCAATATAGTGACATTTTTAATGGGATTACCAGATTTAATGACGCCAGACATTGTTTTACTCTTCTAAAATATAAATATCGTCAGTGTTACGCCAATAGCTCTGATAATCCATACCACAACCAAACACATATTGATCAGGAGTTGTTAGTTCACAATAATCAGGTCGCATATCTGGCGTTGCTTTTCTATCATGTAATTTTTCTATTAACATAACCGTTTTGACTGAAGCCGGACTTTGACTGGCACATGCTTGGACAATTGCGTTAACCGTATGACCTTCGTCTAAAATATCATCTAGTAATAAAACATGGCGATCAAGTAATGGACATTGTGGTAATGCTTTCCATTGAATTTCATGGCCCTGTGTACTGCCTCTATAACGGGTCGCATGACAATAATCTATTTGTAGTGGGAAGTTGAGCTTAGGAAGGAGTTTACCCGCAAAAACCAGTCCACCATTCATAACAGAGAGAATAATCGGATTTTTATCTGCATAATCTTGAGTCAGTTTAACAGCAAGTGTATCGAGTGCTTTTTCTACGGCTTCTTTGTTATATAAAACTTTCGAGTTGTTTTTTACTTCATTTAAGCGTTGTAAATCCACAAATACAGTCCTTAATTTTTTAAGTTAGTAATACGAATAATATCAGACACCTCAACCTTTTTAGGAATAGACTTTTGTACCTTGGTTTGTTGCTCTGCTTGCGCGACATCGCGTTCTTGCTGGGTTTGAGTAAATCCACATTCAACACATTCAATACTCTGATCGTCTGAGTTCAGCAACAAGCTATCCATATCGTTACACTTGGGACAAGTGGCACCTGCGATAAAACGTCGGTTTGGTTTCATAAATTATCTCAAAATCTACCTAAAGGATATCTGAATCTAAGTTTAGCATTTTAGCAAAAAGTGTGAAGGCTTGATATGCGGCTTTTATGGTATATTGATACCTTCGTCAATTTTACTGAATTAGCAAAAACAGGTTTTTAGTGGTTATCCTGACGTTGCTTTGTTTAATATGCCTTCTTTCGCCGATTACTTATTTTTATATGAAAACGGTTTATTCTTTATCGATTCAACCGAAAAATATATTTAATTAGCCAATAGGCAAGTTTTTATCTTGCGTGGATAATGTTGATTGGTTGTTTTTTGGACTTTTATCTTTAGCGAGCAGTTAAATTGAGTTGTTGGTTTGGTGACTGGATTTTTGAATTTAGGAAATAGAACTCATGAGCAATTCTGAAAAAGTTGCCTTTAATGCATTAAAAACTAAAATGGATAGCTATTATCCATTATCGGAAACTACCTGGAATAGTCTTAGAGCAATATCGACCTTTAAACGAATACCCAAACACTTTAACCTGTATCCATTAGCAGAAATACCCACGACATTTGCTTTTGTTTATTCGGGACTTTTTCGTGCTTATACACTCAACGAAAAAGGTCATGAATATAATAAAATCTTTTTTGACGAAGGTATGTTTCCCGGCGCTATGACAGCTTTGCTAACCACAACCCCAAGTCAGACAGCGATTGAGTCACTGGAAGAGTCACAGATTATCTTGATTGATTTTCAAGCTTTTCGACAATTACTCCTAAAACAAAATGACCTCAAGTTATATCAGATCAACTATCTGGAGAAAAATTGGTTACTGGCTAAAGATTCTCGCGAAATACAGATTGTGCAGGAAAACGCAGCGCAACGTTACAAGCGATTCGTAGAAACACATCCCACAATGATAGGTCGGATACCGCAATATCACATAGCCCTCCATTTAGGCATTACCCCCACTCAACTCAGTCGAATTAGAAAAATACTTTAATTGATCAACCTATGTAAATGAAACCGCGTCTTTTCTTTTTTATTCTTAAGTCTGCATAAATAGCAATTACCCATGACAGCGCCAATTAATCAAAAAATTGGCCAGTTAAAACTTTACCGAGTCTTGATAAGAAAAGAGCATAATGATGAATTATTTATCCATACTGGCATTTGTTGCAGGCGCAGCCATTGCTACTCAGGCAAGCATGAATGCTCAATTGGGAGTCCTGCTAAAAAGCGCTTTGATCGGAACGACTATCGCTTTTATGGTGAGTGGACTCTTTATGCTTCTGGCTGTCTTGTTATTAACAAAACAGTATCCCCAACTTAGAGAAATACAATCAGTCCCAATGTATCTCTGGTTTTCCGGTGGCGCATTAAGCGCTTTTGGCGTAGGCATGTTTTATTATTTAATTCCTAAAATGGGTGTAGGCTCCATGATGTCTTTTGCCTTAACGGGACAAATAATTATTGCTGTTGTAGCTAGTCACTTTGCGTGGTTTGGTTTGCCTGAAAAACCAATCAATCCAATTAGACTGTTGGGAATTATGGCACTAATTATTGGAATTATACTGATTAATAAAGAATAGGCGAAAATCATGAATGAAAAAGAACTCAACCTGCTTAACATTGATAATCTTACGAGACTGTGGAAAGTTATGGGTTTCAAAGAACATCAAATAACAGAATCGACAACATTAAAAATGTCCACAGACTGGCCTCACAGGGTGTGGTTCGACGATCAATTAGCCAATCAATCAGTCAGTCAATTAACTAATAGCACTAACTTTCTTAATGAGTCGTTATTTTCTTCAGTGCTGAAAGATAAAACTATTCCAGTCTGGCATGCAGAAAATAATTATCTTGGTTCCTTCGAAAAAAAATTAATCAGCAATGGTTTTCAAGAGTCATTTACTCAACTTGCTATGGTTTTACCACTTAACGAGTCAATTAATTTGAAACCTACTCATGCAAAAATTTATCGGGTAAACTCAGAGACAGCGATTCAAGCTTGGACACAAGTGGCATCTAAAGCATTTAATTACTCAATTGATATTGGTGTAATTAAAAAAATAGCGACTCATTCAGATATCAGGTTGTTGTTAGCGGTGGTGAATGAACAACCTGCTGCCACCGCAATGACCTATCAGACCGAACAAGTGCTCGGTATTCATCAGGTGGGGGTACTCAAAGAATATCGACAACAAGGGTTAGCCAATGAGTTAATGCACTTTATTATTAAGGAATATAGTGGACAAAGTCGTTGGATGACTTTGCAGGCGTCTGAGCTGGGTAAAGGACTCTACAAAAAGTTAGGATTTCAGCAACAGTTTTTAATAAAAAACTATGCTGTTCAAAGCCACAACTAACAAAAATTTAGTTCAGTATTAGTAGCAGGATCAATAAGTCAATTTGGATAAGAAAAAGCCGATGAATCATTCATTCATCGGCCTAGGGTTTTGCTAATTCTTATTACTGTAATTCAACCTTGAGTGTCATATCATTTCTATCGCCTACAACACTGATGTATCGATACCCCCGTGCTGGATTATTAACCGTAATACTTTCAGTATTACCCGAGTTCACAGAGC
>JAUIHB010000234.1 GCA_030432465.1 Gammaproteobacteria bacterium | reverse complement strand
CAGATTATTACAATGTAGCTCTAATGTATTCGCGTTTGATTCAGCCATTGGACGTATGGTTTCCAATGCATCATTAATCAAATAGTTCATATCCACAGACTGAATATATAAATCCATACGGCCTGCTTCAATTTTAGCTAAGTCCAAGATGTTATTAATCAACGAAAGTAAATGATGTGCACTACGAATAGATTTACCCAAGTCATCGGATAAATGAACCATTCCTTCTAAATCCAGTTCTTCTCGTACTAAATCGGTATAGCCAATAACAGCTTGCAAGGGTGTTCTTAATTCATGAGAAATATTGGCTAGAAACTCTGACTTATGTCGACTTGCGGTTAATGCAGTATCCCGAGCCACTTTTAACTCTTGAGTTCTAATCTCAACCTCAGACTCTAAAGTATCCCGATGACGTTCCAGCTCAATATTTTGTTTTTCCAATCGACTCATCATTTGATTGAACACTGAAGCCATTTGTCTTATTTCTACCGCACCATTAATTTCAGCTTTAATAAACCCACCAGAATCTCTTGCAACTCTCATCGTATTTGATAATGCTGTCAATGGTTCAACTAAACGATTAATTCCCCAGTTAATAATAATCACTAAAACAATTGCAATGAGTATACTAGTTAAAATATTGCTCATAAAAATAGATTTTTGAATTTCAAGCAACTCAGTTTTATCAAACTTAATCACCACATAACCTAAAAGCTGTTTAGTCGTTGTTTCTTCTGGCTCAACCATTTCAGTGTCTAAAGCTTCATCCTCTAAAAAAACAGGTGCGGCAATTAACCAATCCATTTTAGATTCTTTGATTACAAGAACCGACATTAAATCGATAACAGCATCATGGGTAATTGGAGAGATTTTAGAGTTCTCAGATTTAGCAATTGATTCATTATTAAAATTAAATATTGCAACTTCTTTAACCATTTCAAAACCTAGAGTTCGGTCCATAGCTTCTTTTGCATTTTCCTGACTTGCCGTTATTAAAGCTAACAAGGATTGATCTGCAAAGTTAGATGCTATGCGTTGCCCATTGACTAATGACGAAATCTTAAGTTTTTCGCTACTTTGTAAAGAGGTAATAATACTAGTCACTAGTGCTAATAAAATAATACTGCTCACTAAAAAGCCTATGAGTTGGCGTTTTAGCGTTGACTGAAATTTAAATAGATACTTAATCATCATTCAGCACTACTCTGGAAACGTTAGCTTAAATTGTTTTTCTGTTTCTGAATCATAGCTAATTCCCAAATGAGCCGCGGTTCGTAAATTAACGGCTAATTGTAAATCTTCCAGAGTTTCAAATTTTTTATCTAGATTATTAGAATCTAGCTCATTAACTAACTCAGTTAACCTTTTGCCTAATAAAAAATTGTCGGGATAAGTAGAGAATAATGCGCCTCTTTTAGCATGAGAGGGTTTGCTTGAAAACACTACAAACTCGTGTGTCCAAGCTTTTTCTAAAATCATAGGGAGTGTTACTTTGTCATGAGAAGTGATTTTATCTAAAGGTAGCCATATCGCATCTTTAGCAGGATCAGCATTTTGAAATAAAGAATCATAAAATTGGATCGCTTCTGCGGTGGTATTAACTTTTACCGCATTTAAAGTTAACCCTTTATCCAAAGCTGCTTGTTTTGCACTTTTAATTAACCAAGCAGAACTTTCACTGTAAGCAATATGAATTTTATTAACTTTAGGCGCAACAACATTTAAGTACTTAAATAATGCTCTAGGATTAGAAATCAAACTTATACCAGAAACGCCATTGGGCGATATGGGTAAAGCCCCTGAAACTACATGAAATTCTTTTGGTAACTCTTTAGCAAGGTGGTAACCAGCTCGACCTAACACTACCACTTTCGTAATTTTATTAGCTCTTAATTTACTCAGTATTTCTTCACGATCAAAATCAACTTCCAGCAAAAAAAGCTTCACATCATTCTTTTTGCTACTGCTTATTCCTTCGATAATCTGTTGATAAATACTTCGATAGGGTTCTTTTGAATTAGGATAGAATACAGCAACAGTACCACTATTTTTTGCAGCTAAATGCGGAACAAAAATAACGATGAGTAAAATTTTTATTATTGTCGAGTAAAACCGCAACGGGCAAACTCCTCTCTGATTTCCCTGATTACTGTTTTAGTATAGTCTTTTTTAATAAAATCAAACAGCTAGAAATTTAATTATAATGGTTGAATGACAGATAAGCGGCCACTTTATTCATTATTTTTCATAATACTCAAAATTGAGATAAAGATTTAAAACTGAAGAGAGAAAATTATAAAGTTAAATAATTCGATTAAAATAAATTGGTCGGAGCGAGAGGATTTGAACCTCCGACCACTTGCACCCCATGCAAGTGCGCTACCAGGCTGCGCCACGCTCCGTTTTAGATTATCTTTTGCCAAAGAAGTATTTTTGTCAAAATATTTTTTTGGCAAAAATCATCGTTATATGACAACTAATGTTTGCTATCAATAAGATGAGGCGGAATATTACCTGATTTAAAACACATTGCAAGCGATTGTTTGACAAACCACTTGCAAAATAAAATTTGAGCTTAGTGCTTGAGAATATTTAAGACGTCTTCTAATTCCGCAATAACCGCTTGAATAACTTGAGGATCAGCATCTACTTCATTAGCTTCCAACTGCTGCCTTGCACCACCAATAGTAAAACCTTGATCATAAAGTAACTCGCGAATCTCTCGAATAACTAATACGTCGTCACGCTGATAATAACGACGATTACCGCGTCTTTTGACTGGTTTTAATTGAGGAAACTCTTGTTCCCAATACCTTAAAACGTGAGGTTTTACCAAGCAAAGTTCACTAACTTCACCAATCGTAAAATAACGCTTATCTGGGATAGGTAACAGTTCGTTATTATTACTCGCTTCCAGCATAGGCCTCTACTCGAGCTTTCAATTTTTGACCGGGACGAAAAGTCACAACGCGACGAGCGCTAATTGGAATTTCTTCGCCTGTTTTAGGATTTCTCCCTGGGCGCTGTTTTTTATCGCGCAAATCAAAATTACCAAAGCCTGATAATTTAACTTGTTGATTGTTAGCTAACGAATCTCTAATTTCTTCGTAGAAACCTTCAACCATTTCTTTTGCTTCACGTTTGTTAAGACCTAAGTCTTCAAACAAGCGCTCAGCCATATCTGCTTTTGTTAATGCCATAGCTAATCCCTCAAAACTGCATTCAGTTTATCTGTTAGCGTGGAAATAATTTTTTCCAGCGTTTTATTTATCTCTGCTTCCTTAAACGTTCTATCCGAGCGTTGTAGGTTAAACCCAATAGCAACACTTTTAAAACCCGGCTCAATTCCTTTACCCCGATAAATATCGAATATCACTATATTATTTAGCCAATGTTTGGCTGTTTGTCCAATTAAATCAACAATTTGCGACGATGTCACGCTTTCTTTAACCAAAATAGCAATATCTCGACGAATGGACGGGAATTTCGATAAAGGGTTAAACGCCGGTAATTTTCGAGATAATAGCTTCTTCAAATCAATTTCAAAGATAAAAACCGCTTCATCTAAGTCGAAATCTTTTTGTGCTTGAGGATGAAGCTTTCCAATAAAACCACAACTCTGACCATTTCGAAGAATTTCTGCAGTCTGTCCCGGATGTAACGCATCCCTACTAGAAGCAACAAACGAAAACTGCTCTTTCGCAGCAGTCATTTCAATTATAGCTTCTAGATCACCTTTTAGATCGTAAAAATCGACATTTTGATTAGCTGCTTCCCAATTTTCGGTATATCTGCGTCCAGAAATTGCTCCTGCAATCACGGGTATCTGCTGTAAACCGTTATCAGATGGTATAAATTTTAAACCACTTTCAAAAATTCGAATTTGATTCAATTGGCGTTTTTGGTTTCTTTCTATAACTTTTAATAATCCAGGCCAAATCGAACTTCGCATAACGCCTAAATCAGAAGAAATAGGATTCAATAATGCCAAGGGTTCAATATTTGGATCAATTAACTGTTGAGATTCGCGATCAACAAATGAATAAGTGATGGCTTCTTGATAACCTCTGCTGGCTAGTGCTTTAGAAACTTGTAATTTAGTCAGCTTTTTTTCAGGTTGTCTAATCATAGACATTTCACTGACAGGCTTGCGACTTGGTACATTGTTGTATCCGTAAACCCTGACTAACTCTTCTATCAAATCAGCTTCAATTGTAATGTCAAACCTACGGCTAGGTACTATAACAAGCCACCCTTCAGAGCTTCTTTCTAATTCCATACCTAAACGTGTCAAGATATCTTCTATTTGTTGAGCATCCATTTTGATACCTAACAAGCGCTCGATTCGTGCTTCTCTTAACTGAAGTTTCCTTTTTTCAGGGAAATTTGATTCTACAATCTCATCAATAATAGGGCCGGCTTCACCACCAACAATATCCAGTAATAATTGAGTTGCTCGTTCGATAGTTTGCGCACTTAAGTTATAATCAACTCCACGCTCAAATCTGTGTGATGCATCAGTGTGCAAACCGTAACTACGTGCTTTACCCGCAATATGAATAGGATCCCAGTGAGCAGCTTCTAAAATTAAATCTGTCGTAGATTCATTTATTCCTGAAAACTTTCCTCCCATAATACCTGCCAAAGAGAGTAACTTTTCTGTATCTGCTACAACCAAAGTATCATTCTTAAGGGTTATTTCCTGCTCGTCCAGTAAAGTTAACTTCTCTCCCTCTTGTGCATAACGAACAATAAGTTTATCTTTAACATTATTTCGATCAAATGCATGCATTGGATGACCAAGCTCCAACATGACATAATTAGTCACATCAACAACAGGGTCAATGCAGCGAATATCCGAAGCTAACAATCGAGCTTTCATCCAATCAGGTGTTTCAGCTTTGATATTAACGTTTTTAATAATTCGTGCAACAAACCTTGGATTGGCTTCTGGAACAGTAAGCTCCACCGCTATTTCATCTTTGATAGTGGCAGTTACGGGTTGAATTTCAATAGGATTTAATTCTGTTTGAGTCAAAACCCCCACTTCATAGGCAATCCCTTTAATACCAAGACAATCTCCACGATTTGGTGTTAAATCAATATCAATCGCATTATCTTTTAACCCTAAGTATTCGACGATCTCTTGACCAATTTTTGCATTTTCTGAAAGCTCCATGATGCCATCATGATCACTTGACAGCTCAAGCTCTTTACCAGAACACAACATACCAAAAGATTGCACTCCACGTAGCTTGGCTTTCTTTATTTTGAAATCACCAGGCAAAGTACTACCGATAGTCGCAACAGCCACTTTAATGCCTTCTCTTGCGTTCGGTGCACCGCAAATAATTTGTAAGGTATCAGGTTGACCCACATTGACATGACAAACCTGTAATTTATCAGCTTCAGGATGCGGTTCTGCTTTAATTATTTCGCCCACCATAACACCACTAAGCTCAGCACCTAAAGGTTCAACCCCATCAACTTCCAATCCTGCCATAGTTAAGGTCGATATCAACTCTTGTGTTGAAATACTGGGGTTCACCCACGTTCTTAACCAATTCTCACTAATTTTCATTTTATAATTCCAATCACTCGTCAACCAGTTATCAGGCTGTAAAATTTTATCGAATAAATTTGCTAGGCATTTAACTTAATAATTTATATTTAAACAAACCAATGCCAATATTTTCATCACCAAATCAATCTAATTAAATTGCGCTAAAAATCTTAGATCGTTTTCAAAAAATAACCGCAAATCATTCACGCCATAACGCAACATAGTCATACGCTCCACGCCCATGCCAAATGCATAACCGGTGTACTCTTCACTATCAATTCCCACCGACTCCAAAACTTTGGGGTGCACCATTCCAGAGCCTAAAATTTCCAGCCAACCAGTATTACTACAAACTCGACAACCCTTTCCAGAGCACATGACGCATTCAATATCAACTTCAGCTGACGGTTCAGTAAACGGGAAGTAAGAAGGCCTAAAACGAACTGCAAGATTATCGTTTTCAAAAAAGTGTTTTAAAAACTCATCAAGCACACCTTTCAAATCAGCAAACGAAGTTGTTTTATCTACCAACAAACCTTCAACCTGGTGGAACATAGGAGTATGCGTTAAATCTGAATCACAACGATAAACTCTACCTGGCGCAATAATCCTTACTGGTGGCTGCTTTTTTTCCATTGTTCTAATTTGAACCGGCGAAGTATGAGTTCTTAACAAGTCACCATTACCAAAATAAAAAGTATCATGCATTGCTCTTGCAGGATGATGTCCAGGAATATTTAGCGCTTCAAAATTATGAAAATCATCTTCAACTTCGGGACCTTCCTCAACACCAAAACCAATTTGACCAAAGTAATTAACTATTCTTTCTAATGTTCGGTTAACAGGGTGAATTCCTCCCATTTGGGCATGGCGTCCATTCAAAGTCACATCAATTGATTCATCTACG
>JAUIHB010000233.1 GCA_030432465.1 Gammaproteobacteria bacterium | reverse complement strand
TTATCCCAAACCTGAGCAGTATTTTCCCAATCAAACCCTTCTTTTGAAACTCGTTTTTGAATTTTATGTGCTCTTTTTAATTCAGGTAATGCTTTCGGTATATCATCCAGCACACTAATTTGAGCATTCGGTTGATTTTTTGCTTTTGCTTCACGCTCGCGCTGTTTCTGTTCTTCCCAAGCTTGTTTCAGGGCTTTTTCATCAGTGTAGGAAGCGTTATCAAAAACATGTGGATGACGCCTGATTAATTTGTCGCAAACTCCTTCAGCAATATCAATAAACTCAAAGCGTCCTTCTTCTTTCGCCAGCTGTGCATAAAAGATGATTTGGAATAATAAATCTCCTAACTCATCTTTCAAGCTATCAAAATCACGAGTTTCGATAGCCTCAGCAACTTCATAAACTTCTTCGAGAGTGAAAGGTAATATGCTGCTGTAATTCTGCTTGAGATCCCACTCACAACCACCCTGCGGATCACGTAATGCCGCCATAACCGACAATAACTTATCGATTCCTTGATATTTGTTCACCTCTGCCAATAAGCGTTCAGCGTGCTGATTTTTCAAAACAACCTCTACCCATTTAAATTCTTTGTACTGTTACAATCGTTGGCAACTGTTCAATTTTAGTGATTATTCTTGCGACAGCATTTAAGGTAGCAACTTCAATCTGCATTTTTATGACAACCATTAAACGCTTCTTATTTACATGAGTGTTCAAATAAGTCACGCTAACTTTTTCTTCTGCCATTAAAGTCGTTATATCCCCTAGTAGACCTTTTCTATCATAAGCTTTCACTATTAGATCGATTAAATAATTGTCATTAACTGAATCACTCCAATCAGCATTGAGTACTTTATCCGGCGCACTACGTTGCGACGCTAATAAATACCGACAATCTGCTCGATGGATCATCATGCCTCTACTCTGTGTCACATACCCCGCAATTTCATCGCCCGGTACTGGTTTGCAACACCCTGCAATTCGAGTCAACAAATTACCAACGCCTTCGACTAGTACATCACTTGATTTATTACGGCTAGTCACTTTTGCACGTTTTTTGATCACTGTATCGCGATTAATGACCGGCGCAGGTTCACTAAACGCTCGAATAGCATTAATTACCTGATGCAACCCTTTATCACCTACACCTATACCAGCAAAAAGCTCTTCTTCTTTTTGATAGTTAAAATGCTCAGCAACTTTTTTAAGATCTATCTGTTTTAAATTATGTTTATGTAACTCTTTTTCAAGAAGTAGCTTACCTGCCGCAATATTTTTGTCTTTATCCTGATGACGAAACCATTGATTTATTTTGCTCTTGGCACGCGAAGACTTGATATATCCTTGATGCTCACTTAGCCAATCACGGCTCGGGCCGCCATTCTTACTGGTGAGTATTTCTATTTTCTGTCCTGTTTTCAGAGCTTGGGTTAATGGAATGATACGACCATTAACTTTAGCTCCTCGACAACAATGACCAACATCAGTATGCACTCGGTAAGCAAAATCAACCGCAGTCGAACCAACAGGCAAATCAATTAACTTACCTTGAGGTGTAAAGACATAAATTCTTTCTTCAAGCACCTGACTGCGAAATTCATCAACAATATCTGCACTTTCAGTAACTTCGTCCTGCCATTCAAGCAGTTGTCTAAGCCAAGCAATCTTAGCCTCATAGCCATCAGTTGCTCCAGCATTACCCTCTTTATATTTCCAATGTGCCGCAACACCTAATTCCGACTCTTGATGCATATCAAAAGTCCGAATCTGAACCTCAAGCGTTTTCCCTTCAGGACCTACAACTGCGGTATGTAGTGAGCGATAGCCATTCTCTTTAGGAGTCGCAATATAATCATCGAATTCTTTAGGGATATGGTTCCACAAGCCATGCACAACACCCAAAACAGAATAACAATCCTGAATTTTTGGAACTAATACCCGAACAGCTCTAACATCATAAATTTCTTCAAAACCAACCTGTTTACGCTGCATTTTTTTCCAGATACTATAAATGTGTTTAGCGCGCCCCTGTAAGTCTGCTTTAACATTAATTTTTTCCAGCGAATCCCCAATAACATCGAGTATATGTTTAACATACACTTCTCTTGCTACTCGCTTTTCATCTAAACTTTTAGCTATTTTCTTATATTCATCACGATGCAAAATTCTGAAAGCGAGATCTTCCATCTCCCACTTAACCTGACCAACCCCTAAACGATTTGCCAGCGGAGCATAAACATCACTAATTTCCCGCGCTAACTTAACTTGATATAACTCATCTTTAGACGCAGCATCACGCAATAAATAAAGTCTTTCTGCTAACTTTATTAATACAACTTTAACGTCATCAACCATGGCTAATAGCATTTTACGCAAGTTATCAATCTGCAATTCGTCAGAATTCTCAGCAAAGTCAGCCTGTAAACTCCGAACGGCATCCATGGTTTCAACACCACGAAGCTGGCTAGCAATTCTTTCCGAGCATTTAAGTTTAACTTGCTCTATTTCAATCAAGCCTGACTCAACAAAAGGATATAAGATAGCGGCTATCAGCGCACGACTTGTAACATCAAGCGATGACAAAATATTTGCCATTTCAAAACCTTGCCGGAATAAAGCTTGACGTTTTTCTTGATCAGAAATTTGACACTCAGCTAACAACTTAATGGCGAGCAACCAGTATTCATCTGAAAATTTTTCATTTGCAGGTATGAGCGACAGGAACCATTTTTCCAGTCGCGGATCATCAATATCTTGTGGCGTTTCTATATGATAGGGTTTTACCATCGAATAACTACCAATTTTCAATTTTTGAATGAATATTAATTAGATGATTTAAATCGTTTAAATCATCTAAAAACAGTAAGCAACAATAGATGCTAACAAGTTGTTGATATCAGCAACAAGGTCAATTTTTTATTTGACTTTAAATGACACTTTTTACTTAAGCTTATTTTTTCTCAAATAGTGCGATCGACTCAACATGAGTTGTGTGTGGAAACATATCCATTACACCCGCTTTCACTAACTTATAACCAGATTTGACCAACTCCCCAGTATCTCTGGCTAAAGTTGCAGGATTACAAGATACATAAACAATTTTTTCGGCACCAAATTTCACAATATTATTAATTACTTCTAATGCTCCACTACGAGCAGGATCAATTAATACTTTTGAGTACTGCTGCTGATTCCAGTCCATATCAGATAAATCCGTTGTCAAATCAGCCTGATGAAACTCAACATTACTTAAATTATTATGCTTAGCATTCAATGTTCCTCGTTCAACCATTTCCTGAACACCTTCAATACCCACAACGTAGGCTGCTTTTTTGGCCAACGGAATAGTAAAATTGCCTAAACCGCAAAATAGATCTAGAACTCTATCTTCTGGCTGCACATCGAGTAATTTAAGAGCAAAGGGAACCATTTTTTGGTTAATACTGGCGTTAACCTGAGCAAAGTCTAAAGGTTCTTGAAGTAGCTCTACGTCAAATTCATCCAATCGATAGCTAAGTTGTGCTTCTTCATCTGTTACAGGCCAAATCCGGTGTATCGTTGTTGGTCCTTTGGGTTGTAAATAGATAGCCAAGTCATTTTCCTGTCCAAAAACTACCCACTTTTCTCTGTCCCCCTGACTCATTGGTTTCAAATGCCGTACAATCATTGCTACTTTATTATCGCCAGTTGCCACTTCAATTTGAGGAATAAACATCCGACCTTCCATCTCACCGATTAATTGGCTCATAGGCATTAATAGCTGAGATACTTTGTCAGTTAAAATTTTGCAGTGCTCGATATCAGCTAAAAAATTTGAATGTTTTTCCCGAAAACCTATCAGAGCTCGCTCTTTCTTATGGACATACCGCACGCCAAGACGCGCTTTACGTCTATAGCCTAGTAAATCTGCTTGCAATGGCTCTAACCACTCCTGAGGCTGGACTTGAGCAAAATGCTCAAGTTGTTCTTGTAGAATAGATTGTTTATGTGCAATCTGCGCGGCATTACTCAAATGCTGCATACTACAACCACCACAAACCCCAAAATATTCACATGGCGCGTCAACCCTTAACGGGCTTGCTTCAATAACCTCAATAACACGCCCTTCATCAAACTTTCCCCGCTGAAAAGTGTATTGCATTTTAACCGTTTCACCTGCAAGCGCACCATCCACAAAAGTCGTTTTTCCATCCACGCGACCTACACCACGCCCCTCATGAGATAAGCTTTCAATTGTTAAAACAACAGGTTCTTTTGACACAGGTTTGCTTTTACGAAATTTTTTCGCCATATAATTATAATTTCCAGTGATGTAACGCTATATCAATAGTTTTGAATAAAACTACTTTTATATCTTTATTATTTTGAATGTAGTACTAGGGCTCAGACTGAAAATATTTGGATATCTCAAACAAGAAATCTCAATATTTCCCCTAAACTCTACTTAATGTGGCGGCATTATACTGATTTTTAAACCAATTTAACCCCCAAATTATAGACCTTTTCCCAAATTAAACCTGACTTTGACCAAGCATAATTGCAAACTTGATACTTTTGGCAAGCTTATTAACTCTGAAGGCTTTTCTTCAGGTCAACGCATTTATTGCGAATTCATCCTATATTTTGTATTTAAATTCTATATTCTTTATTTAATCATGTACTTCGGGTTAAAATCAGGTGGATTAATACTCTGGCTGACTGAAGCTTTCCTGAAGTAGCCGTAAAATACCAGAAGCACATATAAAATAAGAATGTCATAAAAACTAGGATAGTACTTCAGTAATATGCCAATAGCCTTGCAACTTTTCAGCCTTTATAAAAAGGTATGCAATTTAGTCAAACGACCTATTGGTGGTAAACAA
The DNA here is from genome assembly GCA_030432465.1 of Gammaproteobacteria bacterium. Classification (GTDB taxonomy): domain Bacteria; phylum Pseudomonadota; class Gammaproteobacteria; order Enterobacterales; family Kangiellaceae; genus Aliikangiella. The sequence goes on along the minus strand of JAUIHB010000233.1, from coordinate 1,610 downwards.
GCCAATCATCCTTATGTCTATCAACCAATAGCACTTATTTTTCTTAGTATATTTTCGGTTGCGGCCTTGGGAGCCGAAAAAGTAACATCAGTCTCAGAAGAAACAGCAAATACAGAGTCAGTTACTGCGCCCCCAATAGAAAATATTCAGGAGCAAAAGCAGCAAGATAGTTCACTGATTAAACCGACAATCTTAGTTTTTTACGAAGGTAATAGAGATTCTTTATTAAATACATTAGTAGACTCACTAAAGCCACAACTTGCAGCCAAATTTGAAAAGCATGAATTTGAATTTATTGATTTATTTAAATACCCCAATAAAGAAATAGAAAGTAAATTAAAAAATACTCAAAATTGTGTTATGACCTTAGGTGTCCCAGCAACACAAAAAATTCTAGCTTATCGCAGACCACTTAACCATTTTAGCTTATTGCTCCCCCGCCCCTTGTTAGATAAGTTTCACCACGTTTACGGAAGGCTTGGCATACAGGTTTCAGGAATTTATCACGAGCAGCCAATTGAACGCCAAATTTATCTGGCAAAGTCACTCAATGCCGATATCCAGCGAGTGAATATCTTTTTAGAGCAATCAGATAAGTATTACTTACCAGAGTATCAAAAAAGCGTAAACCAACACGGTTTAATGCTTAACTCAAAAATTTTGCCTTCAACAGACTCTCCAGAGAAGCATTTAACACAATTAAAAAACTTCGATTATTTATTAATCACGAACAACCTCTATTTATACTCCAAATCAAAGTTGGCATCACTGGTGTTATCTTCTTTTTATCGTGAGATCCGTTTAATCGGTAATTTATACGAGCATGCAGAACTTGGTACTTTGGCCAGTATTTACACTTCTCCAACTTCATTAAGCATAGAGGCTAGTAACCAATTTAAAAATGACTGCTTTCAAGAGAAAATGAATTCACCCCGCTATGCACAGGGCTTTAGTGTGGCTGTTAACAAACAGATTGCAACAAATTTAAATCTAACCCAGCTAAATGAAAATGAGTTGAGCCGGCGAGTATCTAATATGGAACATGGGAAATTTAAACATGACTGAGTCTGGCATTCGCATTCGCGTCATTCTCCTGGCTTTAATACCAACCGGGTTAGTTGCATTAGTCATGGGCGTTTATTTTATTGCGACACGAGTCCATGATTTAAACGTTTCATTGAAAGAACGAGGACACACTATTGTTAATTACCTTGCACAGACAGCAGAATATCCTGTATTGGCATCTAATAGCGACTCTTTACAACGTCTGGTCAATAAAGCGCGTGATGGTGATGAAGACATTTTAGCTATTGCTATTTATGACAAAAACAATTTGTTATTCGCCAGCGCAGGCACTTCGCAATATGTAGAAAAACTCGCTATTTCTAACAACGCTATACCCAGACAGACCTTTGCTAAAGAACTTTCTCATGGTGTGATTGTGCGTACACCAATATTCACACAGCCTAAATTAAATGGCGGCTTACAATTTAATGAAACACCTCAACAACAACCCGTTTTAGGCTATGTAGCAGTCTATTTAACCATGAAAAACGCAAAGCTACGTCAATATCAGACAGTAGCAACTGCAATTATCATATTACTTATTG
>JAUIHB010000232.1 GCA_030432465.1 Gammaproteobacteria bacterium | reverse complement strand
GTGATCTGTGGGACTATTGTTATAAAAAGCATAGTCGTCCACCCGATAACCATAATTTTTTACCGCTTACCTTAGAAATGGGTTCGTGGAACTGGGTAAAAAAGAAGCCAACACAATTGTTATCAATGGAGGGATTGTTTAACCCTATGGCTCCACATAGAGAACAGCGAACTTTACGCCGACATCTGCCACTGTTAGACTTTTTAAGACACGCAACATTCAGTTTTGATAACTGGCTCCCTAAGCAACAACAGGTGAACCAGTTACAACAAATGGCGAATAGTCTCTGGTATCGGGATAAGTAATGCGATTTATTTTATTACGAGGATTAGGTCGTGAACAGTTGCACTGGCGACCGCTGGTTCATTGCTTGAAGCAAGACTTTCCCAGTGCGACAATCGAAACACCAGACTTACCCGGTGCAGGGATCTTGTATGAAACTCCGAGCCCCTTGTCTATAAAAGATTATATTCCGTATTTAGAAAAACAATTGAATGATTCTCCCCAGCCTGCGGTGTTAATTGGCTTATCGTTTGGCGGCATGATTGCTTTGGCTTGGGCGCAACAACGAAAAAATTTATTTAAACGAATTATCTTAATTAACTCCAGCTGTCGTTTAAACCCTTTTTATCATCGCCTGCAACTTTTAAGTGTTATGAAACATCCCGGTGTATTCTGGCGGTTTAATTTATCGCGTCAGGAAACAGCTATTTACCGTCTGACCTGTAACCAGCGTCCTGTGGATCCCATTCTCATAAAAAGTTGGGTCGCGATTCAAAATCAGCACCCTGTCAGTCCAATTAATCAACTGAGACAGATCATAGCGGCTGCCAGATTTCAGCCCCCAGATAAACTGGGAAACCTGCCAATTAATATACTAGCTTCTGCAAAAGACAGACTGGTCAATCCTAAAAACAGTCATTCACTGGCTCACTTTTATCAAGCAACCATTGACTACCACCCTTGGGCAGGACATGACTTATGTCAGGATGATCCTCAATGGATTAGCCAGCAGTTATTTAAAATATTTCAAAAAAAATAATCTAACTATCTTCTTCAACACGCTTTCCTGTCAGTTGATCCATTTACCTTAACGAGCCGTATATCTAGTTAATACCCATTAATTATTATTCATTAAACGCTAACTATCACAGGCTGTACCACTGTTATTAGTTGTAAATAACTTTGCCCAGTAATTCATACGGCAGACTATTGAAGGTTTTTTTATGATCCCAGTAACCGCTACAAAATCAGTCTCAGATCTATTTTTGTCTATTATTTTCACCTGTTTTATATCGGGCGTGGGTGCTCCGATACTATCTGCTAATCCCCTTCAGGCTACGTTTCAAAATACGATTCAGGAAAAGAACGAACCGACACTGCCGCAAAACTTCAAAGTGATTGGTCAAACTCGCTTCAGTGTCTGGTTCTGGGATATATACGATGTGACGTTAAAAAATATTACCGGACAATACCAGAAAAAGGGTTATCCCATAATATTACAGCTCGATTATCTGAGGGACATAAAAAGTAAGGAACTGATTGAAGAAACGCAAAAACAATGGCAACGATTTGATATTGATCAAGCTCAACAAACCGATTGGTTAGCTCAGCTAACGAAAATTTGGCCCGACATACAACAGGGTGACAGCATCCAGTTTTATATTGATGAAAATGGGGATGGGCACTTTTTTCACAACCAACAGTTATCCGGCTCAATTAAGGATAGCGAATTTAGTTATCACTTTCTTAATATCTGGGTGTCTCCAGATAGCGCTTACCCGAAAATGACAAAAAAGCTCATCGGGCAAACCTGAACAACATTTTATCCCTTCAATTCAAGATTGATGGCCTCCTTCAATAAATAGACGTTATGGCAGCAGCCAGTCCCATATTTTTGTGGACTGGATCCTATTTTTTTGTGATTACCTCATTATTTTTCAGCTTTGCACCTTGAAAAAAAAATGGAAAATCCCAAGATTCGGAAAGTTAAGTTCGTCTATTTAAACTTCTCAATAAAAAACTTAAAAAATGAAGTCATTAATTAATAAAAAGGAGGAAATCCATGCTTGAAGTCAGCCAACTAACGCGCTGCTATGACGATTTTAAAGCTGTCGATAACGTGAGTTTTTCTATCGGCAAAGGGGAAATTGTCGGTTTGCTTGGCCATAACGGTGCCGGCAAAACCACCATCATGAAAATGCTCAGCGGCTATCTGGAACCCAATCAGGGCAATATTTTATTTGATGGCCATAATCTCTGCCAAAACTTAAAATCATCTCAGAGAAAGCTCGGCTATTTACCCGAAAACTTGCCCGTTTATCCAGAGATGACTGTCGCTGATTATTTAGACTATGCCGCTCAATTAAAAGGGCTCAGCAAACAAGAGCAGACAGCTCAAATAAAAAGAGCGATTTTAGCCACCCAGCTCGAAGCAAAATTATTTTCGCCTATTGCCACTTTATCTCGCGGTTATAAACAACGTGTTGGCGTTGCACAAGCGATTTTGGGCAACCCTAAACTGTTAATTTTAGACGAGCCAACCAACGGACTTGATCCGACACAAACAGCACAAATGCGTGAGTTAATCTGCGAAATTGCAAAAGATGCCACAGTCATACTTTCGACTCACATCATGCAGGAAGTCGATGCCATCTGTGACCGTGCTTTAATCGTACGTGATGGTCAACTGGTTGTGGATGCCAGACTCGATGAGCTACGCGAAAGCAATCGCCTGAAGCTGGTTACTTCGCTTGAGTTATCAAAATTAGCACAAGTTCTACCGCCAATAAAAGGTGTTTCAGGGCTTACTCCGCAAGCAAAATCAGAGATAACCTCTCAGGTGGAATCAGTTTCAGCTCAGCATTACTGGATTGAGCTAAACAACCAACAAGCTTGGCAGTTAACCAGCGCTGAAGTGGCGGCTTGTGTCATCGCCAATGCCGGTCAATTGTTTGAACTCAGCAGAGAACAACGAAATTTGGAAACCTTATTTAAACAAGTTAACCAAGGTGAATATCAAGCCGTACAAACGGAGGTGGAAAATGCAGCCTAAACCACTTTCTATGATTAGTCGTGTTGCCCGAAAGGAGATCACTTTATTTTTTGCTTCTCCAACGGCTTATTTATTTCTGGCGGCTTTTGCGGCAGTTACCCTGTTTACTTTTTTCTGGGGCGAAGCATTTTTTGCCCGAAACATTGCCGATGTGCGTCCTCTGTTTGAATGGATGCCGCTCTTACTCATCTTTTTAGCCAGTACTTTAACCATGAGACTTTGGAGCGAAGAACGTCGTTCTGGCACACTGGAACATGTTCTCACGTTACCCACCGCATTGTGGCAATTTGTTGTGGGCAAATTTATTGGTTGCCTGTTTTTACTGGTGATCGCTTTACTCATTACACTTCCTTTACCCATTAGCGTTTCATTAATGGGCGAACTCGACTGGGGGCCTGTCATTGCGGGTTATCTGGCAACCCTGTTACTCGGTGCAGCTTACCTGAGTATTGGACTTTTTGTGTCATCACGCAGTGACAACCAGATAGTGAGTTTAATCAGTGCCGCTGCGATTTGTGGTGTATTTTACTTAATTGGAAATAGCACCATTACCAATTTCGTTGGTACGCAAACGGGTGAGCTTTTACGCCAGCTAGGAACAGGTTCTCGTTTTGAATCCATTACTCGCGGCGTGCTCGATATACGCGATTTTTATTATTATCTGAGTATTATTTTGGTCTTTTTATCCTTAAATACTTTTGTATTGGAAAAAGAGCGTTGGGCAAAAACCCGACAGACTAAAAACCATACCCAGTGGAAACTCGTCACGTTATTATTGGTAGCCAATGCACTTGGGGCAAACCTTTGGCTGAGTCAAACCAGTCTACTGCGGGTTGATGCAACTGAAGGTAACCTTTATTCAATTTCTGATGCGACTCACAATTACTTAAAACGCTTGCAGGAACCGTTATTAATTCGCGGCTACTTTAGCCAGAAAACACATCCACTGTTGGCCCCTCTGGTTCCGCAACTGCGCGACTTAATTGACGAATATCAAGTAGCAGGTAAAGGCAAAGTGAGAGTTGAGTTTATCGACCCTGCACTGAATCCGGAACTGGAATCTGAAGCCAATCAAAAATATGCCATTCGTCCACAACCTTTTCAGGTCAATGATCGCTATCAGTCGTCAATTGTAAGCTCTTATTTTAATGTTTTAATCCAATACGGTGATGAACATCAAGTATTGGGTTTTCGCGATCTAATCGAAGTTAAAGCGGGCGGCGAGAACGACTTGAATGTTCAATTGCGTAATCCAGAACATGATCTGACTTCAGCAATCAAAAAAGTTTTAAACAGCTATCAGTCTGGCGGTAATTTATTTGCGACGGTCAGAGATGAACTTCACTTTAATGCTTATGTTTCACCTGACGATAAGTTGCCAGAACAATTGGTCGGTTTTAAACAGTCCGTTGAAGATGTTGCAAACGCTATGGCACAACAAGCCGGAGGTCGATTAAAAGTCAACTTTATTGATCCAAATGCCAATGATGGGAGTGTGGCTGAGCAAATTGCTAACGATTATGGTTTTCAACCAATGGCAACCAGTTTGCTAAGCAATGACAGCTTTTATTTTTATCTGACGTTAAAAAAAGGAGAACAAGCCGTACAAATTCCTTTAGGAGACTTAACTGATGAGGGATTTAAACGAGACTTTGAATCAGCAGTCAAACGTTTTGCTAGCGGATTTACCAAAACCGTCGCGTTACTCGCGCCCAAAGGTAATCCAGAAATGGCGCGCTATGGGATGCCACCCGGCCCACAGTTCAATCAGTTGCAAGCCTTTTTAGGCGAGGAGCTAAATGTTAAACCCGCCGATCTTGACGACGGCAAAGTGGCTGGCGATGTGGATATACTATTACTCATGTCACCTAAAGATTTGAATGAAAAACAGCTCTTTGCAGTGGATCAATTTTTAATGCAAGGTGGTACTGTATTAGCCGCAACATCGCCGTATAGTGCAAGTTTTATGGGGGGCAAGTTGACTTTACAGCCTCATCAGAGCGGTTTGTCAGACTGGCTAAAACATCATGGTTTATCCATTGATAATAAAATTGTCATGGATGAACAAAATGCTGCATTTCCGGTTCCCATTTCACGTAATGTGGGAGGCTTCCAGATTCAGGAGATGCGTATGCTGGATTATCCCTACTTTATCGATGTGCGACGTGAAGGTTTGAATCAGGACAACCTGATTACCTCAGAACTTCCGCAAGCGACTATTGCCTGGGCATCACCAATTGTGGCAAAGACTCAACCTCAACGTAAAGTTACGCCATTACTATCCAGTTCCGAACGTTCGTGGCTATCCAGCAATACCGATATTATGCCGCAACTAAATGCAAATGGTGAGAGTGCATATGTGCCGGAAGGTGAACAACAAGCACACACCATTGGTGTTATGGCTGAGGGGAAATTCACTTCGTACTTTGCTGGTAAAGACTCACCTTTATTGGCGGAAAAATCAGAAGAAACATCCCCAGCAGTCCCCGAAGAAAACGCGGCACTGGATGGCAGCCTCGACACAGAAACCAAACCGGAAAAACCCACGGTCATTTCCAGCGTTATTGAACACTCGCCAGGATCAGCCAGAATTATTTTGTTTAGTTCGAATGACTTCTTGCGTGACCAAATATTGCAAATGACGGGGTCCGCTGGGGGAAGTGAATATCTGTCAACGCTACAGATGACAGCTAACGCTGTTGACTGGTCACTTCAAGATGCAGGCTTACTCAGCATTCGCTCTCGTGGGCATTTTAATCGCACGTTACCTCCCATGAATGTCGATGAGCAGGCTTTCTGGGAATATCTTAATTATTTTCTTGCAGCGCTCGCACTTGCGCTGGTTGCTGGAATTCAGTTTCAACGTAAAAAAGCGCAACAACTGAGTTTTGCTCAGTTGTTGACACGATAGGAGGCACGATGAATCAGTTAATCACAAAACTCAGTGCGCTTTTAATTATTCAAGCCATTATTTTTACCGCATTGTATTTTTACAATAAACAAGATGGTGACACATTTCAAAGCAAACCACTGTTTGAAGTTTCGTCGGCCGATGTGACTAAAATAGTAATCGTTGATGGTTCTGAGCAATCTGAAGCAGCGAAAAATAGTATTGCTCTGGTCAAATCTGGCGCACAGTGGCGACTGCCTGATCACAATAACTTACCCGTTAACGAACAAAAAATTAACACCGTTATTGAGCAACTGACGTCACTACAAAGTACTTGGCCAACTGCTACCACTAGCGGAAGCCACAGCCGCTTTGAAGTGTCGAGTGACAAATACCAGAGAAAAGTAACACTATTCAAAGGAGATAAATTACTGAATGAAGTTTATCTGGGAACCGCCCCCGGTTTCAGGCAAGTACATTTGCGTAAAAAAGATGCTGATAATGTTTATAGTGTTAAGTTAAACACTTTTGATTTTCCGGTCAAAGCAGACGATTGGT
>JAUIHB010000231.1 GCA_030432465.1 Gammaproteobacteria bacterium | reverse complement strand
GCTACCTGCTATCGAGGTTAAAATATGGAGCGGGAAACGAGATTCGAACTCGCGACCCCGACCTTGGCAAGGTCGTGCTCTACCAGCTGAGCTATTCCCGCCGCAAGTGGTCGAGCATTTTACAGCAAGATTGGGATCTGTCAAGCAAGTTTAAGTGAACTTTTTAAACTTTTTTTCATTCCTCCCAAACTGCTGATTTTATGCACAATTTTGCTGTTTTATTGGCGAAATCTTAGGCTTTAGCGTTTAAAAATTAACCCCTAAACAATCAAATTTAGTAGAACGGATTAATACAATGATTAGTTTTTTCGGCCAATAAGCAATATTTGTATCAATCACCTAAGGGCCACCCACCTAACTTTTTCCAACGATTCACAATATAACAAAATAGTTCGGCGGTTTTTTCGGTATCATAAAGCGCCGAATGGGCTTGTTCATTATCAAATCCGATTTTTGCAACTGAACAAGCTTTAGCCAGAACAGTCTGTCCGAGCGCTAAACCTGATAATGTTGCTGTATCGAATGTAGTAAATGGATGAAAAGGGTTGCGTTTAGCTTTAATTCTATTTGCCGCAGCCAATAAGAATCCCATATCAAACCCCGGATTATGGCCAACCAGTACACAACGCTGACACTCTTGCTCTTTTTGCTCAGCTCTAACACCAGTAAAAATACTCTCTAACGCTTTTTTCTCGTGGACGGCGCCACGTAGCGGGTTAGAAGGATCAATGCCGTTAAATTCTAGTGAAGCTTTTTCAATATTTGCCCCTTCGAAAGGATCAACATGAAAATGCCAGCGGGTTGCAGGCCTTAAATAACCATGATCATCTATTTTTAATGAGATTGCGGCAATTTCTAGCATGGCATCGGTCGCAGCATTAAATCCAGCGGTTTCTATATCTACAACTACCGGATAAAAGCCTCTGAAACGACGGCTTATCATTGTCATTATTCGCCCTTACGGTAAGCCTTGCTTACCAAATTCATCAAGAAATAGAAATGTTTGTGACAAGATTCTATCACTAGTCCTACTAGATGACCATCTGTAGGATACAGATGTACTATTCACATCATATATAACAACAACAATTTTATAACGACAATAATTTACCCCGAAATATAGAACAATATATTAAAAAACCATAAGCTATTAATAAAGAATTTCAGCGTTTTATTTAAGTTGGATTTTTTAACGCCGATAAATGGTTAGATAATTAATAAACCACTCATTCATTTAAGTTACTCCACTTTGTTTAAAGGGGTTTCTTTTAAAATTTAAAATAATAGGAACTTATCGCGATGCTTAAGCGAATAACAACAATCCTATTGGCGTCAACAGCGACAATAATAAGTTTATTTGCCTCTGCCAACATCAAATACTTTGAGGCTGATATTCAGGATTCAAAATGGGAATTTCAAGGTAATCGATTAAATTGCCAACTTATTCACGATATTCCTTTATATGGTAAAGCTTCATTTTCTCAAAGCGCCGGACATCAAAAACAGCTAGACTTTTTACTCAGTTATAAACGACATCCATTACAAGGTGAAAGAACCGCTCAAGTTAGGGCGATAGCTCCCTCTTGGCAACCAACTCAATATAGTAAAGAGCTCGGCGAAGTGAAATTAAAGAATGGTCAATACATTGTTAACAGTCAATCAATCGCCAGTTGGCAACTACTTTATGAATTAGAGGCAGGCCGCTTTCCTACATTTAGCTATCAAGATTTAAATCAAATAGATGAACGTGTTTCTGTTGCTTTATCTGCAGTACGATTTCGTGATGCTTACGATAATTTTTTGGAATGTGTTAGTTCTTTAATAAAATATGACTTAGAACAGCTGAATAAAATGACGCTATATTTTGATTTTGACAAATCAAATGTTAAAAAAGCTTATCAGGAAAAACTAAACGCACTTGCCGCTTATATAAAATATGATCCTAGTATTGAGATCATTTTTATTGAAGGACATACCGATAATAAAGGCTCACGCTCTTACAATCAAAAGCTGGCAGAGCGCCGAATAAGCTCGGTCAAAAAGGTATTACAACTCGATGGAGTGAATGATGAACGCTTTAAAACACACGCATTTGGCGAAAAAAAACCGATTGCCAGCAATCGTTATGCTACAGGACGAGCCAAAAACAGACGTGTGTTGATTAGAATTGCTCAACATTAACAATATATAAATACCATCAAATGATTAACCGACTAAAAACCAAAAAGGACGAGTATTTCGTCCTTTTTGGCCACTATCAAACAAGCAAAATTATTTTTCGCGATTAGCCAAAAATAACCAGGTTTCTAAAACCGAATCGGGATTAAGAGAAACACTATCAATCCCCTCTTCCATCAACCACTTCGCTAAATCAGGATGATCTGAAGGCCCTTGTCCGCATATACCAACATATTTATTAGCTTTACGGCAAGCCTGTATAGCCATACTTAGTAACTTTTTAATTGCAGGATTTCTTTCATCAAATAAATGGGAAATAATTCCTGAATCACGATCTAATCCCAGTGTTAATTGAGTCAAATCATTGGAACCTATAGAAAAACCATCAAAATACTCAAGAAATTCTTCAGCTAGTAATGCATTAGATGGCAGCTCACACATCATAATCACTCGCAAGCCATTATCGCCTCGTTTAAGTCCATACTTAGCTAATAAATCAATCACTTGTGAGGCTTCTTCTAAAGTTCTAACAAATGGGATCATAATTTCAACATTGGTTAATCCCATTGTTTCACGTACTTGTTTTATTGCTCGGCACTCTAACTCGAAGCAATCTTCGAATTCCTTAGAGATATAACGTGATGCTCCACGGAAACCCAGCATTGGGTTTTCTTCTTCAGGCTCATACAAATGTCCACCAATTAAATTGGCATATTCATTCGACTTAAAATCGGACATACGCACGATCACTTTTTCTGGTGAAAAAGCTGAAGCTAAGGTTGAAATACCTTCAACCAGCTTGTCCACATAAAAGCTCACTGGATCTCGATAACCCGCCATATTTTCTTTGATCGTTTCCTTCAGATTTTCATCTTCTAATTGGTCAAAATCAAGTAATGCACGAGGATGAACGCCGATCATACGATTAATAATAAACTCAAGTCGCGCTAGACCTATACCAAAATGCGGTAGACGAGCAAAATCAAATGCCCGATCAGGATTCCCAACATTCATCATAATTTTAAAAGGCAAATCAGGCATGTCGTCAATTTCGCTATTATTCACTTTAAAATCTAACAAACCTTCATAAATATTACCCGTATCGCCTTCTGCACAAGAAACCGTTACTTCTTGTCCCGGCTTAATTTTTTTTGTTGCATCACCACAACCAACAACAGCAGGGATCCCGAGTTCACGCGCAATGATTGCTGCATGACAAGTTCTTCCACCACGATTGGTCACAATGGCTGAAGCTCGCTTCATAATTGGTTCCCAATCAGGATCTGTCATATCAGTCACTAAAACATCACCTTCTTTCACTTGTGACATTTCAGATAAATCAGAAATAACTTTGGCAGCTCCTTTACCAATTTTTTGACCTATTGCTCGTCCAGTAACCACCAACTCAGAAGTACCTTCTAATACATAACGCTCAATAGTCCGGTTATCATCACGACTACGAACTGTTTCTGGTCGCGCTTGTACAATATATAATTTGCCATCAGCCCCATCTTTAGCCCACTCAATATCCATTGGGCGTTGATAGTGTTTTTCGATAATCATTGCTTGTTTAGCTAACTCTTCAACTTCGCTGGCAGAAATACAAAACTGACGACGTTCATCTTGACCGACTTCAACTGTCGCTACTGATTTACCATGAGCATTATCATCGGTATAAATCATTTTAATAGCTTTACCACCTAACGTTTTTCTAACGATTGCAGGTTTACCTGCATTTAAGGTTGGTTTGTGAACATAAAATTCATCAGGATTAACCGCTCCTTGAACCACAGTTTCTCCTAAGCCATAGGCACCTGTGATAAATACAACGTCAGAAAAGCCAGATTCAGTATCAATTGTGAATAATACACCACTGGAAGCAATATCACTTCGAACCATTTTTTGTACACCAGCACTAAGGGCAACATCAGCGTGTTCGAAACCTTGATGTACTCGATAAGAAATAGCACGATCATTAAATAAAGAAGCAAAAACTTCTTTCAAGGCTAATTTAACGTTTTCCCAACCACGAACATTCAAAAATGTTTCTTGCTGACCAGCAAAAGAAGCATCAGGCAAGTCTTCGGCCGTTGCAGATGAACGAACCGCAACCGCGAACTCTTCATTTGAATCGCCTTTCAACTCGATATAAGCTTTTTCAATCGCTTCTTCCAGTTCAGGTTGAAAGGGTGTTTCCATAACCCATTGACGAACTTTACTACCCACTTGAGCCAGCGCATCGACGTCATCAACATCTAAAGCGCTCAATTCAGCTTGAATTTTATCGTGTAAACCACTTTGCGCCATAAAATCACGGAAAGCATCCGCGGTAGTCGCAAAGCCATTAGGAACACTGACTCCCATGTTACTTAGATTACTGATCATTTCCCCTAACGATGCGTTTTTACCGCCAACTCGTTCTACATCATTCATCCCTAATCCGTTATACCAAAGCACATAGTCTTGCACAGTTCATTTCTCCTAAAGTCGTGAATTTTGAGTGTAGGGGCTGACAACCTTGCCCTAGTTCCCCTAGCGTGGTTAAATTCAATCAAGATTAAAGTGTGGGTATTTTACTGCAAGGGCGAGTAAATATGAAACGGAAGGTGTTTTTTATATCAGATCGAACTGGAATTACGGCAGAAATGTTCGGACAATCGCTACTTTCTCAATTTGAAGGCACCGATTTTGACGAAACAACCCTGCCATACATCGATTCCATCAAAAAAGCGAATAAAGCTTGTGACTTAATTAAGCAGTCAGAACAAGAGTCTAATTTAAGGCCAATAGTCTTTGATACCATCGTAACTCCTGAAATAAGGAAGGTTATTCAGGCAAGTGGCGCGTTAGTATTAGATTTCTTTCATACCTTTATTGGCCCTCTAGAAACAGAATTAGGAGAAACTTCTGGTTTCAGAGTTGGCAAAACCCATTCATTAGATGACGGAAAAGCCTACGATTCACGTATAGAATCAGTTAATTTTGCCCTCAATAACGATGATGGCATCACTACACGGCATTATGATCAAGCCGATGTTATTTTAGTGGGTGTGTCGCGCTGCGGCAAAACTCCCACATCACTTTATATGGCTATGCAATTTGGTATTAAAGCCGCAAATTACCCTTTTACTGAAGATGATATGGAAAAGTTGACGCTTCCAGAAAATCTAAAAAAGTATAAAAGTAAAATTTTCGGCCTTACAATCAACCCTGGACGACTACATGAAATACGCACAGAACGTAAGGCCAACTCAAGATATGCATCATTACAACAATGTCAGTATGAAGTCAGGGAAGTTGAGGCACTATATCGAAGAGAAAAAATACCTAACCTCAATACAACCCGCCGTTCAGTTGAAGAGTTAGCAACAAAAATTCTCGCAACCACAGGAATTAAGCGTAAAGTTTTCTAAAAAACAGCTTATTCATTATCTTCAGGGCTTGGCCGGCTCATTTTAACCACTTCAATCACTGAAGTGGTTGAAATAGAAGGTGTTCTAGGTAAATAAATAATCTGACAGATATCAGAAAACTCATCAAACTTGCCTTTCCAATCATCTCCCATCACTAAAATATCAGCTTTATATTCAAGGATATATTCACGTTTTTTTTCCAAAGATTCTTCCAAAAAAACTTTATCTACTCCCTTGAATGAATTCACTAAAAATAATCGCTCCTGTTCAGAGTACACGGGATTACGACCTTTTTTAGAAAAATTAAGTGCGTCAGAAGAAACTCCAACTATCAACTTATTGCCCAATTCTTTAGCGCGGTTAAGGATTTTTACATGCCCAATATGAGGCATATCAAATGTACCAAAGGTAATCACATTCATAGTAAAAGCTCTAAAGTATTAATTGTGGCGGATTATACCGAAGTTAAAAGGACAATCACAACGAATCACTAACTCCATGGAATGTGAATATCTCAATTTAATCTCTCTGACAAATATAATGTTCAACATTTCTAAGCGAATAAATTCACATTTCAGGATTATTAGACATATACTGATAAGGTAATTATTTTTTGCAATAATAATAAAAGAATTTTCATTATCAAACTAAGAAAGTGATATTAGTTAACAATAAACCACTTCTCATTTTTAAGCGATTTTACTATAAATATGTATGTGAGCCTTGAAAGAAAGATAAAAACAGCTTCCCACTTACCCATACGTCACGCCGTACTCGTCCTCGGGGAGGGGTTGGACGTAGATGTGGTCCCAGTAGTAGGCGTTGCCATAGCGTCGGATGCCGTCGAGGTGTTCCTCGACCTTTTCAAGCATCTCGATGTAGGGGTCCAGCTCGGTGGGCTCGAAGTTCGCGTAGGGGTGGTTGGAGATGACCTTGGCGAGGTCCAGCTGCTCGATGGCCGAGGCGAGCTGGTTCAGCCGGGAGCGCGCCTGGTTGATGTTCTGCCGGGCGTTGGCGACGTCGCGTTCCCA
>JAUIHB010000230.1 GCA_030432465.1 Gammaproteobacteria bacterium | reverse complement strand
TCTTAGCTCAAATATTTCCATCTATCAATAGCTTATGTGATAAAGTTAAACAAGGTTATAAAGAAATTTCAGGGATAGATAAATCTCTGATATGAAGTGATTTTAGGTTATTCGAACATAAAAAGGGGCGATTGCTCCTTTTTTATGGTTAGTTGATTATTTTACGATTAGTTTAATAATCTCAATAAATAGTCGATGTTTTGGCTAAAATAGATAGATGAGTGAACTTGAAGCTGTTTAGGACATCCATTTATGAAATTTGTGACAGGTTTGCTATTGGTAAAAATCCAATTATAAGCTATAGTTATCGCAATAATGTAAAGAAAAATCTTAAGTAAGTGATGTAACTTGATGGAATAGCTAGTGTTTGGGGAAATAATCCAAGTTTTAGCTGTCGAGATTATTCGCATGATTATTAATGATGTTTGATTGGTAGAACGATAATCTGTCTTCAATTCTTTGGTTTATTTTGGGTCATTTAAAAGACTTAGAAAAGGTTTAAATACAAGGGAATCAGCGTATGTTTCGCAAACTTATCCTGTTATTTGTTTCTATAATTGGTTTTTATTCAAGTGCAACTTTCGCAGTTGGGTTGGGCAGTTCTGATTTAAAGTCAGGGTTGAATCAGCCATTAAAAGCTGAAATTAAGTTGTTATCGGCTGATGAGCTGAGTGCGCATGAAATTCATGCTTCACTCGCAAGTATTGCCGAGTTTGAAAAAGTGGGTGTTGAACGGCTTTTCTTTTTAAGCAATATTAAATTTGAAACCGTAAAAGGTGATGATGGTTCTGTTAAAATTAATTTAACTTCTCGTGAGCCGATTAAAGAACCTTTCTTAAATTTTTTGGTTGAGTTGAATTGGCCAAACGGCAGAATCATCAGAGAATATACATTTTTACTTGATCCACCAATTTTTGAAGAAAATACTTCTTCAACAATCCAAAAATCCCAAGTAAAAAAAAATGAAAATGTAGCCAAACGGCCCTCAAATCAGCGAACTAGCTCAAATACCAGTAATAATCAAACTAATTACACTGGTTCTACTTATGGTCCGGTTTCTTCAACTGATACGCTTTGGAGCATCGCAAGTAAAGTTCGACCTAGTTCCCAAGTCTCTATTCATCAGACATTAGTTGCTATTTATCGAGCTAATCCTGAAGCTTTTGGTAATGGTAATATTAATAATTTGTTGCGAGGTAAAGTATTACAAATTCCAGACGCAGCTACGGTAAGTCAAGTCCCACAAAGAGCTGCGTTGCAAGATGTTGTTATGCAAAACAGACAATGGAAAAGTGGTGGTGCAAGACGCATTGTTGATAATACAGATACTGCTTCTGAAAAAAATATATCAAGTGATGCTCGTTTAACACTGGCCACGCCCAGTGATAATGAGAAGGATTCATCGGGTACTGGTGGAAACAGTACCCAAGAACAGCTACAAAATATTCAAAATGAACTTGCCCGTACTGAAGAAGAAAGCGCGACTTTACAAGCGGAAAATGAAGAACTGCGTTCTCGTTTAGCAGACGCTTTGGCAAAATTGGAAGATGTTCAGAGTGGTGCTGCGGTTAATATTTCTGATGCGGAGCTTGCTGCTTTATCTCGATCAAAAAATACTGATGAGACTGCTTCTGCAAATTTAAGTGATGATAACGCAATTGATAGTGCGGTAGACACGCTGGATTCAGATGAGACTTTAGCCGATACGGATACTAATGCATCTGACACAGATATAAATGATGATGTAGCTGGCACTGATACGTCAGATACTGCTACCTCTGATGTAACTAACGATGAGTTAACCGATGATTCTACTCAAGCTGAAGTTGCTAAGACTGAAAAAGTAGAAGAAAAATCATCGAAATTACCCGAATTAAAAGTTTATACACCGCCTAAACCTGAAAAGACATTCATGGATGAGCTTATGGAATCTGGAATGTTATTGTGGGGTGGAATTGGCTTAATTGTTGTAATTTTGTTAGCTGTTTTCTGGCGTATGCGTAAGAAAATGGAAGAAGATGATTTTCAAGATGATCTTGTTGCAAGTGCTGGAGCAGGCAATGCAGATAGTTCAGATTCGTTTGAATTACCTGATGTTGGTGATGACATGTTAGTCGAACTTGATATGGATGATGACGATGAGAATGCTTCTGGAGAGTCTGATGATGAAAACTTTGACCCAATAGGTGAAGCGGACATTTATATTGCTTATGGGAAGTACGAGCAAGCTGAAACTTTATTGTTAGAGGCCATTGAAGATAATCCTATACGTTCAGATTTAAAAGTTAAATTAATGGAATGTTATGCAGAAAATGATGATCAAGAAAAGTTTGAGTCATTAAGTGAGGAAGTTTCTCAAGCAATTGATGCTGAAGAATGGCAAGAACAAATTGCTAACATGCGTGAACAGGCATGGGGAGAGTCATCTGACAGTGGCGAAGAAGATTTTGATTTACCATCTACGGAAGATATTTTTGGTGAAGATGAGTTTAGCATTGATGATGAAAGTAATTTCGACAATGTAGATAAGAGTCAGGCAGAGACTCTGACTGGTACAGAAGATGATATTCTTGAATTAGGTGATGAAGAAGATAACGAAGAAGGTGAGTTTGATATCGACATGGATTTTGATGATGTTGATGAACAAGAAGAAAGTTCTCAAGCCGTCACTCAGTCATTTGATTCACTTGATGATGATATTTTAAATGAAGATAAGCTCGAAGAATTACCTAGCGACTCTTTAAGTGATAGTGAATTGACTGATGATGAGCTTGATTTGAGCTTTGAGGATGATGAACTTTCTATGGAAGAAGAGGCTATCCATATAGAAGGTTCTGATGAGTTAGATGACGCTGATGATTTATTACTCGATTTAGATGATGATGAGTTTAGCATTGATGATGAGATTTCTGATTTTGAAGATGAAGAAGCCGAAGAAACAGCTGATGAAATAGGTACTAAATTGGATTTAGCTAGGGCTTATATCGATATGGGGGATTCTGAAGGAGCTAAAGAAATTCTGGCTGAGGTTGTTGCTGAGGGAACTGAAGAGCAAAAACAAGAAGCGCAGAGTTTATTGGAAAAAGCTAATTAGCTTGCATATATAAATCATTAAGTCACAGTGAAAGGCGGTTATACCGCCTTTTTTAATAGGTTAATCAATGAATGTTGCTTTAGGTATTGAGTATTCGGGGACAGAATATTGCGGAAAAATTGCTAATCACACTGTTAATGTTTTTTGTGCGGGCCGCACGGATTCGGGAGTACATGCAACAGGACAAGTAGTAAACTTTCAGTTGGACAATCCAAGACCATTGAAAGCTTGGCATATGGGCGCTAATACTCTATTACCTGATGATATTGGAGTTCGTTGGGCGGTTGAAATGCCAGAAAACTTTCATGCTCGGCATTCTGCTACAGCAAGGCGCTATCGATATGTTATTTTAAATGCTCAACATCGATCGCCAACATTGGCTAATAAAGTTACTTGGTATCCGCATCAGTTAGATGCCGATGTAATGCATTTATCAGCGCAAGCGCTTATTGGTGAACAAAGCTTCGCCTCTTTTCAAGCGTCGTCCTGTCAGTCAACAACGCCATTTCGTTGTGTGCATGAGGTTAGTGTGACACGCTGGGGGGAGTTTGTTATCGTAGATATTAAAGCAAATGCCTTTTTGCACCATATGGTGCGGAATATAGTAGGATGCTTACTTGAAATTGGACAAGGAAAACAAGCTGTCGGTTACGTAAAAGAATTGCTAGCCAAACAAGATAGAAGTCAAGCTCCGGCGACGGCGAAACCCGATGGATTGTATTTAATTAACGTTGAATACCCTGAAACTTACAAACTCCCTGCTCTAACTTTAGGTCCTTTATGTTTACCAGATAAGTTTATCTGATAATCTCTAAATGTAGATAGGGCGGGGGAGTGTGAGCACTCCATACTGATTAGACCAGTAAAGTGGTATTAACACTTAACCTTTCATTTAACGATGGTAGAATAGCTGCCAGAATAACATTGATAAAGAGCTTATTATGAGTTGGTTTGAACGTATTTTACCGAAAAGAACAACCTCTGTTGCAGATAGACGGAAGTCAGTGCCTGAAGGCGTTTGGGCAAAATGTAAGAAATGTGATTCTGTATTATACAAAGCAGAACTGGAACGGAGCCTGGAAGTTTGTCCAAAATGCTCATTTCATATGAGAATTGGAGCGAGAGCTCGTCTGGAAAGTTTTTTAGATAGCTCCGAGCTACAAGAAATTGGTGCTGAATTAAAACCTGTTGATCAACTTAAGTTTAAAGATTCTAAGCGTTATAAAGATAGAATTCTAGGCGCTCAGAAAGCTTCAGGTGAAAATGATGCACTGGTTGCTTATAAAGGCGAGTTGAAAGGACAAAAAATAGTTGCTTGTTCTTTTGAGTTTAATTTTATGGCTGGTTCAATGGCATCTGTTGTTGGCGAAAAATTTGTCAGAGCTGCCAGTGTTTGTTTAGCTGAAGGGTTACCTCTTGTTTGCTTTGCAACAAGTGGTGGTGCTCGAATGCAAGAAGCTTTAATTTCTTTGTTTCAAATGGCAAAAACTAGCGCTGCTTTGGCAAGAATGTCACAAAAAGGTTTACCTTTTATATCAGTGCTAACTGACCCAACTATGGGCGGAGTATCTGCGAGTTTAGCAATGCTTGGTGATGTGAATATTGGTGAGCCTAATGCACTTATCGGATTTGCTGGACCTCGTGTTATTGAGCAGACAGTTCGTGAAACTCTCCCTGAAGGTTTTCAGCGTTCTGAGTTTCTGCTTGATCATGGGGCAATCGATATGATTGTAGATCGCAGAGAAATGCGAGATAAAATTAGTGCTATTTTGTTAAAAATGATGCATCAGCCAGAGCAGGTGTCAGAAGCGAGTTAGTCAATCAAAGTGACTAACTCTTCAAATTTTTAAATGCTGCTTTAATGCTTTTAATTTAAACATGTTGTCCTGCGGCTTGGGCTGATGCCCATGCCCACTGGAAATTAAATCCACCTAAATGTCCGGTAACATCTAGTACTTCGCCAATAAAATAAAGTCCCTGAGCTAATTGCGACTCAAAAGTTTTGGATGATATTTCACTGGTGTCCACGCCACCTAAGGTGACTTCGGCAACTTTATACCCTTCAAAACCTGATGGATAAATTGTCCACTGAGTTAAAAATTGAATAGTCTGGTTAATTTGTGGATGGTCAAGTTGCTTGAGTTTACAATCAATACCAATTTCTTGAACAAAGAATCCCGCCACAGATTGACTAAATTGAGTTGCTAATAAGGTTTTCAGATTTATTTCCGGTCGTTTTTCAATATTCTCTTGCAACCAGTCTGAGCAAATAATGTTGGGTAGCAGGTTAATGTGTAAAGGCTCACCGGGTTTCCAATAGTTTGATATTTGCAAAATAGCAGGTCCACTGATTCCTTTGTGGGTAAATAGCATGGCTTCTTTAAAACTAGCATGATTAGTGCTTACTTCAACATCGATGGCATTTCCTGCCAATGCGGCAAAATCTGCCAGTTTAGGCTGTTTGATCGTTAAAGGTGTGAGGCCGGGTTGGGTTGGATAGAGATTATGTCCGAACTGTTTAGCTATATCATAACCAAAACCTGAAGCTCCCATCGTTGGGATGGATAATCCACCCGTTGCAATGACTAGTGAATCGCAGGTAAAAGAGCCGAGACTCGTTTCGAGAGTGTATTGGTTAATACCACTCTCTTTATTTAATTTCTGAGTAATTTCAATAATTTTACATTTGAGCTGGATTTTTGCACCAGCTGATTGACATTCTTGCATCAATAAGTCGCGTATGTCGCGAGATGAGTTTTTACAAAAGAGCTGCCCGTGTGTTTTTTCGTAATAATCAATTCCGTACTTATCAACTAAGGCAATAAAGTCCCATTGGGTATATCGACTTAGCGCAGACTTACAGAAGTGTGGGTTATGTGATAAAAAGTTTTCAGGCTCGACATATAAGTTAGTGAAGTTACATCGGCCACCGCCTGACATTAAGACTTTTTTAGCCATCTTATTAGCATGATCGAGTACGATAGTTTTTCGCCCTCTGGCGGCTGCCGCAGCAGCACACATTAAACCAGCTGCTCCTGCTCCAATAATAATGACATCAAATGCTTTGGTTTCTGAGGAAATAGGTATATCTGAAGAGACAGGCATAATTAAGTACTACTCAAAGTTGACGATGCAAATAGTTAAACAAGCGGCATTTTAACTGATCTTAGCTACATTCTCTAAGAAATGTTCTAGACTAGATAGAAGGTAAAAAATATAACTGTCGAAATTCAGAGGAATATTTCATGTACAAAGATATGTATTACCATGAAGATCTCGAAAACTTATCCGAAGAGCTAGTTTTTGAACAAATTCATTTGTTGCTTAGTGATGATAGTGTTGATGTTCCAGATTCAGAGTTGTCAATTCAAGACATTGCTGCAATTGCATTAAATAACATGCCTGCCAAATATGTCTGTAATATTTTAGAAAAACGTGAGCCCGGCGAGCAATTAAAAGAAGAAGTTAAAGATTTAAAAAAATATGCTAAACGCCAAGTTTTAACAGCAATAGATATCGTTAAAAAAACACCTCACGA
>JAUIHB010000229.1 GCA_030432465.1 Gammaproteobacteria bacterium | reverse complement strand
CTGATAGCGAAGCCGTTGTACAATGCGTACACGTCATCGTTTTTCTCCGTGTGAGAGTTAAACTTTGGCTAATCTCCGACTGAGTGTTACCAGCACTCGACCGAAGGTGGGCCGCTAATTTTAGGATTGGCGGTCTTTACTCTTCACTCGTTGGGTCGATTTATATTGCTAAAAAAACCAAACAAACCTAACGAGTTGCCAGACCATTTCCAACCACTAGCACCTGTAATCCTACCACATGGCTGAAAAGCGTACAGAAAAAAATCATTTAAATTTGAGATAATTTTGCAAATTTTTTAGTATACAAAAATTAATTTGATTAGCAGAAAAATACCGTTTGTTTATTGGTGAATAGTGGTATACCTAGATCAAGCAATAACCCTTAACATTCTGTTTCGCAGGTTGCATAAAAAACATTAAAATATAGCCTTAAGAAATTCAGGTAATCTCACTGTTTTTACTTATATAGTCTACAATTTACCAATAATCTCAACTTTACTGATTAAAAGTACCCTCATGGAATTAACACCTATATATAGCGACTCACTAATATCTATTAATCGTGCCAAAGTTCTCATTGTTGATGATGTAAAGACTAACATAGAGCTAATTAAGGATAGCATTGAAGATAAATATCAAGTGTGGACAGCAACTTCTGGCGAAGAAGCCTACCAACTGTGTAAAAAAATACTACCAGATGTTGTATTGCTCGATGTGATGATGCCCGGTATGAATGGATTAGAGCTATGCAAAAAATTAAAAGAACACGACGAGCTTGCTGATATTTCCGTGCTGTTTATTACCAGCTTGAAAAAACCCGAAGACCAAGATGATTGTTGGGATGCAGGCGGTGTAGACTTTATTAATAAACCCGTTAATCTTAGAACGTTAATTCATCGCTTAAATGCCCATGCGACTCTTAAATTACAACGTGATTTTCTTAAAAATTTAGCTTTAATTGATGGGTTAACCCAAGTTTTTAATCGACGCTATTTTGATCAACAGTTTGCCTCTAGTACACGACAACACAAACGTACTCAAAAACCCCTTTCTATATTATTGCTGGATATTGATTACTTTAAAAAATTCAACGATGCATACGGTCATTTAGAAGGTGATGAAGCTTTAAAAATGACCGCCAAATATATTTTTGAATCCTTAGTCAGGCCACAAGATCGCGTTGCTCGTTATGGTGGTGATGAGTTTGCGATTATCCTGCCAGAAACACCATTAGAAGGCGCGAAGATTGTCGCAAAAAATATTATTGTTGCGATTGAAAAAATGGCGATAAAGCATTGCCAGTCAGAATTTAAATTATTAACCGTCAGTATTGGGATTGCGCTGGCTGATGGCATTTTAACTGACTACTCTTCTGCTGTAATTGAGCAAGCTGACGCAGCGTTATATCAAGCTAAGTCTTCTGGTCGCAATCAGTTTATTGTAGCCAAACGCTCTATAGATTTTTGATCGTAAAACATAGTTATGTAATGATAGGGAACGATGTTTATCCTTTGTTTTACCTTTTATTTTTGCTCTTTAAAAATTTCATTAATAATCAATAAGTTATAATGTAGCTTCAAAACTTTGGTGTTTTCATTAAAGATAGCCTAAGTCTTTTTTGCAACTTATATTTTTCTATTTATACTGGTGTTCACTGCCGCACAGGCAGCTTAGAAACGAAATTGACCCTGACGACTCGACTGATTGGTGTTCACTGCCGCACAGGCAGCTTAGAAAAGCTGGACAAAACACAAGATATGGGAGTTTAGGTTCACTGCCGCACAGGCAGCTTAGAAAAGTCCGATGCTTTTCTACTCATAACAATCTACGTTCACTGCCGCACAGGCAGCTTAGAAAATGTGCAATGACGACATCGAGGAAGTCAACTGGTTCACTGCCGCACAGGCAGCTTAGAAAAACACCGCAGGACGTTATCGAATACGTTCAGTGTTCACTGCCGCACAGACAGCTTAGAAATATCATTCCCAAATAATATCTTGCTCTGCGTTGCATGAAGAAAAAATTTTTACATGATGTTTCTCTATCAAATTCTGTGGTGATTGTAAAAATTTTTCCAGTATCTCTACTGATTGTCCTTCCTCAGTAACATCGATACCCACCCAAACATTACGACTTGTTTTCTTTGCTGCATATAAACATTTATCTGCAATATCAATAATTTGCAACCATCCGCATTCCTCTGGTGAGTTGATTTTTAGCGGAAAGCAAGCAAAACCAATCGATGCAGTTACTTTAATTGTATTTTCTGCGTCAATTTTAAAATTATGGTTTTCAATTAGCATTCTCAATCTTTCTGCCAATGCACACGCATATTTGCGATCAGTGAAACGAGCAACAATTAAAAACTCCTCTCCGCCCCACCTCACTAAATAATCCGAAGTTCGAAAAACTTTTTCCATTAACCCTTTCACTTGAACTAACACCGAATCGCCAGCACTATGCCCATGAATATCATTAATTTTTTTGAAATAATCCAAATCAAGCAAGAAAAAAATCATATCAGAATCATTTGGATAAGTTTTTTTATTTTCTTTATAGGAAGTATAATCACGAATACATTTAGCCACATCATTAACTATATTTTCAGTCAGATAACGTCGGTTTTTCAGGCCAGTCAAATGATCCGTCGAACTAATTTCTTGCAACTGTTGATAGGCATCTTTCAACTCTTTGTTAGTATTTTCAACTTTCTGATATGACATTGCATTATTAATGGCAATGGCAGTATATGAAGCAAGTGTTCTAAATATTTCACGCTGCTCGATTGAGTAAGCATTTTGTTTAGGACTTTGAATAGTCATACAACCTATCACTTGATTTTCTCGAGCAGATAATGGAATATAAATCACAGACTCCATTAAATTTCCTGCGGTTGCTTCTACCTCACCCGGAATATAATGTGATATCTCACTTTTATTCTTCATAAAAATTTCACGACTCTGATTAACACACCAAACAGAACATTTTTTATTTTCAGTTAGTGGTACTGAAAAACGTGATATTGCTTGATTATTCTCATACCCCAAATCAAATACAATATTTTCTTTTTGTCGGTCAATCAAACCAATCGCAAAAACATAGGTATCAACAATACGTGCTAAATGTTTATAGAGTGATTCAAAAATATTTTTTTGATCCAGTAGCAAATTAAGCTCTCGACCAATCTCGCCCATAACAAGTAGTTCGTAGGTCCTTGCTTGTACTTCCAGTAAAAGCTCAGCTTTTTTTTCTTTTAAATGCCTTACTCGCACGACATACAAAAAGTACGGTAAACTACTCATCATAATAAGAATTAAAAACTTGAACCAGTTAGTTTGATACCAAGCAGGTACTACAACAATGGGAATTGCTAGTTCTTTCTTGCTCCATTTTCCCAGACGATTTGTCCCTTTGATCTTTAATGTGTAATGGCCAGGATCTATATTCGTATAATTGGCTATGCGATATCGGGAATTTGTTTTTATCCAGTCATTATCATAGCCCTCTAGCCAATAGGCATACTGGTTTTTTTGTGGCGCTGAATAATCAAGCGCAGCAAATTCAACACTGAAGCTTTTTATCTCTGGCGGTAAAGCTAGCCCGTCATCAAGCAATCCTTTTTGTGTCACACCATTTAGTTTAAAATCTGTGACCACAATAGCAGGTTCATAATTCCAGGTTTTGAATTTTTCGGGGTGAATTAACAATAATCCATTAGCCCCTCCAAAAATGAGTGTACCATCATCTGCTTTATCATGAGAACCAACCGTAGATACAATATCGATGCCATCAGTAAAACTAACTGAACTCCATTTGTGTGAGTCAGGTTCATAAACACCTTCAACGCTCCAAAGCCGCCCATTATCATCAGGTTGAATACTACTAAGTACTGATTGCCCTGTCGGGAGATGCTTTTGAAGATGATGCTCAAAGATAGGTTCACCATTTTCCATTGACACCAGCTTTAACAAACTTAACTTGTTCGAAATCCAAAGCGTCTTTTTTTCATCAACATATATAGCTTGAATAGTATGATGATTGAGTTTATTAGGCGATTGTAAATCAACTTTAGCTAAAAGTAATTCTTGTTCGTCTTTCGGTAAATAGTACAAACCATTATCAGTAGCAATCCAAGTGGTTCCACTTTTATCAACGCCCAAATCCAAAATAGGTTCTAGCAATTCTTTCGTTGAATTTTTCACTAACTTAAAATGCGTAAAGGTTTCTTGAATAGGGTCGAATAAAAAAACACCTTTATCTGTTCCAATCCAATACTTAGTTTCGGATTCAAAAAACATACACCTAACAAATAAACTATCTAAACCATATTCAGAGGCGTATTGTTTAAAAGTTTGCGTGTCTGGCGTATACTTATAAAGTCCAGATTGCTGAGAGCCTATCCATATAATGCCATCTTGAGACTGCTCCATAGATGATATCGTTGATTCTTTTAACAATTCGGGAATATTAGTCATCTCTTGCAGTGACGTTAATTTACCCGACAGAGGTTCTAAAATCCCAATACCATTACTCGAAGATCCCACCCATATGTTACCGCTTTGCATCACATGAACAGAAATTGAATCATAGTTTGCTAACGACGGTTTATAATAAGTACTGTTTTTTAATGTACGGATCCCTTCGCTGGCTGTCAGTTTGTTCAATCCAAGTCCCCAAGTACCAAGCCAAATTATGCCTGATGGATCTTGCCATATTGCACCAAGATTATCTGAGTTAATAGAACTATCTATTGAAGGATCATGCCTGATATGTTCTTTTACTTTCCCATTATGAGCATTGATAATCGATACACCGCCACCATAAGTTGCCATCCAAATTTCATCAACATTAGCTTGAATAATTCCAATAACCCAAGGATGTTGTAGCTTATTTTTATTACCTGCTTCAGCTGGTATAAAACTAAGTTTGTTGCTGTTATCAATCCACGCGACACCATCGTTAGAAGTACCTAACCATATTTGATGTTGGCTATCTTCAAATATCACGCTAATATTTTTATCTGCTAAGCTTCCCTTTTGATTATCCTCAGAATAAACATTTTCAAAAATAGACGTTCCTTTTTTAAGTTTATTTAGTCCTTTCCAAGTGCCAACCCACAAGTCACCATTATGATCAAGTAATAAGGAACGAATATGATTGTCATTAAGTCCCGTTATATGTTTCGTATTCGTTTTATGACGAGTAATTTGATTGGTCTGCAAATCAAAAAAGTCTAACCCGTCATTTGTTCCAATCCAGATACCACCTTGGTTATCACCAACAATCGCTTCAACTCTGTTATGGGAAATACTATTCGGATCATCTTTATCATAAACGTAACGGGTAAATTGATCTGTTTTGGGGTCGTAAACAGATAAGCCACCAGACATAGTGCCAACCCAGATTTTATTATCTTGAGCGACCCAAATGCTACGGATATAACTATCACTTATTGAGGTGGGGTCTTGGGCATCATACAAATAAGTTTTATAATGATAACCATCATATCTGACCAACCCATTAAAAGTACCAATCCATAAAAAACCTTGATTATCAGTAATCAACTCGGTAATCGTGGCATTTATTTCAGGCTCTGGATCACTACCTTTAAGTGACTGGAAGTGTCTTTGTCCTAAGTCAAAAACACTCGCTTTAATCGATATAGAAAGTAAAAGAGTGAACAGTATTACAAAAGTAAATAATAAGCGCATATTTTATATTGATTGAAAACTATTGTTCTCAGTATAGTTAAATATCAAAAAATCTGCGGCATAATCAGAATTATCAGAAACAACGGCAAAGGTCACATGTCAGAAATAAACATGACTACCCGCTTGTAGGTGAACAACAATCTCCAATATACTCACAACCAACCAATAATTTTTTACGCTAGAAGTTAAATATTATTGAGCTGAATCTTGTGCAATGAAAGCTTTTACTATTTACAAGGAAACGCTTATTATTACCCTTTATTTTTGCTCTTTAAAAATTTAATTAATAATCAACAAGTTACGATACAGCTAAAAAATTAGGTCTTTTAAACCAAAATGGCTTAAGTCCTTGTTGTAACTAATTATTTTATATTTATACTGTAGTTCACTGCCGCACAGGCAGCTTAGAAATACAAAACAGCTTCAAAAAAAAGCAAATTTCGGTTCACTGCCGCACAGGCAGCTTAGAAATCTTTGGAAAGCTCCGTATATGCCTTACGAAGGTTCACTGCCGCACAGGCAGCTTAGAAAAGAACTTAGCAAAGCTCTCGATTTTAAATTAAGTTCACTGCCGCACAGGCAGCTTAGAAAATAGGGATTCAATAATGAGAGCATTAGCTGTAGTTCACTGCCGCACAGGCAGCTTAGAAAACCTAGTTTCGCACCACCAACAGCCAAACCTAGTTCACTGCCGCACAGGCAGCTTAGAAATAAACTTCATCGAGCGCTAGTTATGTATGGCCGTTCACTGCCGCACAGGCAGCTTAGAAAATTGCAGCCGAAACGCGGGTCATTCGCTTTGCGTTCACTGCCGCACAGGCAGCTTAGAAACATCGTTTTCTGATTTGAAACCTTGTTCAGTGTTCACTGCCGCACAGGCAGCTTAGAAAAGACCTAGATAGACATCTGATGCCTGAGAATGGTTCACTGCCGCACAGGCAGCTTAGAAAAATGGTTATAGGG
>JAUIHB010000228.1 GCA_030432465.1 Gammaproteobacteria bacterium | reverse complement strand
GTGCCTGATGACCACGGACAGTAGATTGTATTTTGGTAGCTGACTTTTCATTTTTCTGTAGTCCTACTCGTGCCTGATGACCGCGGACAGTAGATTGTATTTTGGTAGCAGGAATCTCGTTTAAATCCAGATTAAAGTCAGTGATTGAATGAGAAGAAGAACTAGTAGGTGTGCTATTTTCTTTTAGCGCTTGCATTGAGCTTAGCGACAATATATTTCTCCTTAACGCTTCAAAAGAATCTGAGTCAGAAAACGGAGTATGAAGATCAAGTTGAGCCAATTCATCATATTTATGTCTGCATACATAAAGCAACATACTTAATAAACGAATTTTTTCTTCCCAGAATGAGACAGTGTCTTCAACTGTGTCATCCAATTCAAGATCTTCAGAATCTAGAGAAGAATTATCGTCGTTCAGTTGTGTTAAGTAAGCTTCTGCATGTTCCAATGCCTTAGAAAGTGTTTGTTCATCCAGTTTGTCTAAATCAATGGCATCAAAGTTTATATTAGGCGCATCAGATCGCGAAACGATCTTTTTTAAGGTTCCTTTTGATAAAGGTGTTGTTATTGTTGGCAT
Organism: Gammaproteobacteria bacterium; assembly: GCA_030432465.1. Taxonomy (GTDB): domain Bacteria; phylum Pseudomonadota; class Gammaproteobacteria; order Enterobacterales; family Kangiellaceae; genus Aliikangiella. The sequence continues at coordinate 6,101 of JAUIHB010000228.1, read as the reverse complement.
CATCGACGTCAATAGCTCTTTATTAAACGTAGCTACAAGTTCTTTTGCAACAATCTGAACAAACACTGCATTTGCTATCTCATCAGGTTGACTACCGTATTGATTGAAATTCAAACGTTGTTGAGCTTCATTCCATGTAACGGTTACAGCAGCATAATTCTTTAAAATGCTTGTTAACATGTCTGCCGTTAGTAGGCGCTGATTATCGACCGCCTTTAAAAATAAATATAAGCCATCTGCATCCGCGTTTATCATAACCCGATCATTATCAGTTACTGTAAAACCTTTTTCCTGTAAAAACGACATAATTTTATTGGTATCTGGATGTGATTGTATTGTTGGCGCTGGAAACGGGATATTTAAATTAGCACAATAAGATCTCAGTACTTTCTCAAGCTTAGCTTCCCATTGAGGATCATTTTTCTTAGGCAACAGACTAAACTGACCATCATGCTCATAAAGACCTAAAAGTACTGTAGCTGTATTATAATTCAGCCAAAGTTGAGTTTGCATGTGCTTAAGAAACATCAACAGATCATCAGACGCATTCATTAGCACAGGAATATATTCTTTCATAATAGGAATGTTTTCAACTGATAGCAAATTAATCACTTCAGGGGCACACGAACTTTCAAGAACCTTAAGTCCATCCTGACTTGATGTCCCCATAAACATTAGGGTCTCTAATGTCTTGAGTTTTAAAAATTCTTTTACTTCCTTTCGAACATGCTGGATAAGCGGTTGAAACTCTGGGGTCTGAAATGAATGTTTCGATAAATAATCAACTGCGTTATTAAGATGGTTTTGTCGTAACAACCAACAAAGTAAAAATACTCGTTCACACTCGATCATTTCTTGTTTGGTGGTTTTGTCCAATTCATCATTACTAAAATCTTTGAGACTAACAATAAAATTTTTCAGCATAACCTGCTTAGCACTAAAATATTGAACAATCTCCCCTACCTGAGTCTGGAGCGATAATGCTTTTATGTCTTTGAGTGTTTTTATATTAGTATTTCTATTCGTGTATTTATAAATCAAAGGATCTATTTTTCTGTCTCTTAACGATAACAGACCTTTTCCTATGTAGGTTACCGTCTCATTCTCACGCATCGCGATTTTTAGCAGTTGCTGATTCGACTCACTAAGCTCGTCAAGAAAATTAATTGTATTTAAAGTCTTATTGTCACGTAGTGCTTCAGTGAAAAAATGAAAATCAGCCTCTATTAACTTCACGCCAAAAGAAATTTTTTTGTATTGAGTATCTGTTTTCAGTGCTTCACATAACGATTGAAATTCTTGGCTACTGAATGATAAGCGTCTACCAAGTATCCCTCCCAGAATTAAAGTGTCTTGACTCTTCCATTCTGGAAGATTTATACATAAATAGTCTTTTAGTTCTGTATTTTCTGTCGTTGAAGCAATCCGATTTAAACTTTCGTAAACTAATTGCATTTTAATCCTTGTGAGAATATCAATAAAATTATTGTATTATATTTGACCATATAAGTCAATACTGGATTTCTATTTTGCCCTAGCATACTGGATTTCTATACCGATTTTTATATTTAGACTTTAATTTTTAAACCTTGATTACGATAGCTTAGTCAATACTTGGCACCTCTTGATCTTCTTTCAACCAATATTTATGATGACTACCATCATAAATATCCCATTCTTGGGACTCATATTGTTCTATATTAACATCCAATAACAACCAAGCTAAAAAACTGGCAACAACTTCTGGCTTAATTAATTTTTCTTCAGAATATAACTTTTTAAAAAAGTCTTGTTTTTTAGCTGTCATATTCGATGTTTCGCGAATTTCCTTTTGCATAGCGGTATCAATAATTCCTGGTTTAACAGATGCAAAAGCAATATCATCTTCCTCTAATTGCAAGCATTCTGTTAACCGAAATAATGCCGCTTTCGAAACACAATAAGCAGCCCAACCAACAACCGCAAAGTGCGCAGCGCCCGAACCAATATTTAATACACGTCCACCAGTTAAATTGTCTTTTAATAATTTAGTTAGAAATAATGGGGCATCAAGATTAGTAGCCATTAGATTATGCCACTCTTCAAGAGAGATATCATCGAGCTTAGCAATAGGTTGAATTACCCCTGCATTATTAATTAAAGCTTTAATTCTAGTGTCTTGTAAATATTGCTTAATCAACAAGCGACCATCTTGTTTAGCCACATCCGCGCACAAATATTTAATGTTTTTATGTAAAGCGACCACTTCCAAAAGTTTTGACTCATTGCGCCCAATAATTAATACATCAATATCACGTTTGGCAAGCTCTAATGCCAAAGCGCGACCAATACCACTACCACCACCAGTTATTACAAACATAATTGCTCACTTATAATTTTACGAATAATAACAAACATGCTAGTCTAATATTAACCTAAAAAAATTATAAAAAGGATGGTTAACATGAAAATTAAACTTCTTACTTCAGCTATTTTATTAGCTTTAGGAAGTAACATAAGCAACGCAGATGAAGTTAATATCCAAAAACCTATTCCAGCAAGTTCACAAACCACAAATCAAGAACAACAAAAAACAACCGTAGAAAACCAACAGCCAACAACTTCTACGGATAAATCGGCAATAAAACAACCAGAGCCTATCGATCCTGCAAAAATAAACTGCGAATATAAAATAGATCCAACTATGGCGGTTAATAATGAAACTGTCATAATATGGTCAGAAAAAGCCGCAGTCCAAACTTTTAGTTATACTAGCGAAAACATTGACGATAAGATAAAAGATCTTAAAAATTGTTTCACTGACCAAGGCTTCACCGGTTACACTGATGCTTTATCCAAATCAGGTAATGTTGAAGCTATAAAAAATCAAAAATTAAGCGTAAGTAGCCTCGTTGATGGTAAAACTATAATTAATAAAATGGAAGATAATAAATGGCAATTAAAAGTACCATTGCAAGTTGTCTATCAAAATGATAAAGAAAAATTAACCCAACTATTATTTATAGATATGCTTGTCGCACGCAAAGTCTCTGGCGAGCTTGGTATTTTACAAATAATAGCGGCTCCCAGAGATAAAATGATAGATAAAAAATAAACTGATCTTAAATTATAAATAATAATTTATTAGAAAAACTTTTTTAAGGTCATAGCAAGATCCTTTTCTGAGAGCCAATACTTACACAATTCTTGCATGACAGATAATAAAAATGTCAACTAAATATTGTTTGTCTTTCTGTAGCGAACAAAAAATTATATTGATGTTGCTATAAAGGTTCAATATTTCCAAGGTTTCGGCAAGATTGAACCTTTATCAACTATTTTCTCACATTTCTAAAGAAGATTTATGCATGACTTCTTCATGCACGTCACCCGCGATATTGCTGTTCCATAATGCTACTACATTTAGAGATCTAACAGGTTTTTTTACCTGTACTCCAAGCGCGGGAAATTTTGTTTTATCACCATGATGTTCAACTAATGTTTTTCCTATATCTCTACCACGTAGAGAAGCTATCAATAACATAGCTTCATCCTCTGCTATCTTTAGTGTATTTCTAGCTTTAAGCTCAGACACTACTTCAATAGCATGTGCGATTTGATCTGGGAAACGAGTGGGGCGAGTTGCTGGGCCAGAGGCTTCAAGAATTTCGTCTAGTACCAGTGGATTCAGCCTTTCACCTTGGGTTGCAAATTTTGTAATCACTGCTTTTATCTTTTCTTTGTCTAGAGAGGATTTGTCACTATTCATGCCTACTGCCTTTAATGCTTTAGCAAATTCAAGGCTAATATGTTTTTCATTAAGGTAACGACTAATAACTATATCCTGATACTGACGAAAAACACTTTCTAGCAAATCTTTATCTTTTACCATTTCCGGATATAAGTTACGCACTACGTCTATTGCTTCCGATGTAAATATTCCCTCATACATTGGTCGCCCTGCATTCTCGTTAGCAATCCTTAATAAGGCAATATCTGCAACACCTTTTTGAGCTGGTGTTACAGTTGGAATGTTGTTACGATCGCGCACCGCTTCCATATGTTTGTATAATAGCGCTTCTGCGTCTCGCAATTCCATTTTATATAAACTAGCAATGCCATTAATAAATTGCCGAATCATTGGTGTGCCGCCACCAGCAAATCCTGTCCAAGGGCGTGCTTTGCCTTTCTCATAATCGGCGACTACAAGTTTTGAATTATTACTAACAAAATTTGCCAATATTCTTTCAGCTTCTAGGTGATAAGACAATTGATTTTCTGGTATTATTTCTTCATTTATCACGTGGTGAGTAGCATTTTCTACGTTGTGAATACGGTGTGTAGTTATATTTATATTCAGTTCTTTTCCAACCGACTCAAAGATATTAACAGTATTCTGCGATCTATCTGTTAAATGGCTGTGAAGAGTGATAGTTGCTTTAAGTAGGCGCTCTGCATCCACTATATTTCCCGCGGCTCTAAGTTTATTTGCTTCTTCTTTAATTTTTATCCATATATGGCGCAAGATTTCTTCTGCATCTTGTTCTGCTAGACTACCGCTAAAGTCCTTAATTCCGCCTTGAATTGGGTAGTTAACATCTCCTGATGTCATATCTAAATTCCTAAGAATTCCTTTCACAACTCCATCAGCAACTTCTTCGTTGGGCATGAACACAGCATAGGAATGCTCATCACTTATCACAAAATTCTTAATATTTTGGTTGCGAAGCTCTTTAATAGCTTCGTATGTACTTTCTTTGTGCATGTCTCGATTATTGAAGTGAAACAGGCGAATAATAATTTCACGCTCTGGTTCAGCTATTTTTGCTAGTTTACGGTAAGTTTCACGGATAACATCTTGATTTACTTCTTCTAAACCAAACATGTGAGAAGAACGTTGTAACACTTCAATAGGTAATGGTTTATTCCCTGGCTTTGCGGGAGTAGCAGCAATCACAGCACGCCATACATCAAATGGATTATCATCATGCATTGCTGGTAATTGATACCATGTGCCACCAAATGCCACCATAGATTTGATAATAGTGTTTTCAGTATGATATAAATCGTTTATCTTACCGAAATATTGGATAATATCTTTAGTCATTCCAGGCCAACCTTTCATAGAAGACTGAACAAAATCGCGAGGTTCAGGTGTAATTTTTCCATGTAAAATTCTTTTTGTTCTAAAGCTTCGCGTAGCTGATAAAAACATCTTATTTCCAAAAAATTTCATATATTCCTCTTAAAAAAATTTAAATAACATACCTGTACTTTGTGAGTCTACCGGTTACTAAGTTGACGTGGATTGTAGCAAATTCAGTTCTTATGCAAAACTGATAAAATAACAATATTAAAGATAAAACACGGACTATAATGTTACTGGTATTAGTTAGCCAAATTTTTTGCTAAACTGATGTTTATGATCTTGTAATAAACATAGGCTGCCGGAACTCTAATTTTATGAAAAAAAACCTAAGTTTTCTCCCCAAAAATAAACAACAAGAGCTACAGACAATTGTATCAACAATTTGTGATACCGGAGTTGCTGAAATAATTATTTTGTTTGGCAGCTACGCCAGAAATGATTGGGTGGAAGACAAATACGACGAAACGCATTTTCGCTACCAAAGCGACTTTGATATCTTGGTATTAGTAGAAACAAAGAGCGATGTTCAACAAACTAAATTGGAAATTGAACTTGAGCGCAAGATTGAAAAAAATAATTCTATCCAAACACCGGTTTCTATTTTGGTGCATGATATTGAGTTTGTGAATCGCAGACTTAAAAAAGCCCAATATTTTTTTACTGATATTAAAAAAGAAGGCGTTTTGCTATTTGACACTGAAAAACATTCTTTACAAGCAGCTAAAGAATTACCACCAGCAGAGCGTAAAAAACTGGCTCAAGAAGATTTTGATTATTATTTTAATAAAGCAAATAAGTTTAAAAAGTTAGTAAGTTTTTGTGTGCAAGAAAAGGAATTAAGTGAAGGTGCTTTTTTACTGCACCAAGTAGCAGAGCGGCTCTATACAGGCATTTTGTTAGTATTCACCCGTTATAAACCCAATACTCATAATCTAGGGATTTTGCGAAAACTCTCAAATACCATTGACCACCA
>JAUIHB010000227.1 GCA_030432465.1 Gammaproteobacteria bacterium | reverse complement strand
TGGTGATTATTTACCAAGGATCCCTCCAATGAAGTATGGATTTAATTTGTCATATACTTTTGATGAGCTAACGGCTAATTTCAGTTGGATTAAGCACAACAAACAAGAAAAAATTGGTATTAATGAATTGCCTACTGAAGATTTTACCATGCTTAATCTTGAGATGAATTACCGTGTGCCGTTTGAAGAAGATGACTTACTCTTATTCTTTAAAGGAAATAACTTACTTGATGAGGAAGCCCGTGATCATTCATCATTACTTAAAGATCTAGCACCACGTACAGGTCGTAACTTTTTGTTAGGTGCAAGATATAGCTTCTAAAAAGCTTCTACTATAAATTTAAATGAGCTGCCATCAATGTTAATTAATATTGATGGTTGTCAAAATAAGCTTTCTGTACGCAAGGAAGGTTATCAATATGCTTATATATTCTGTTGTATATTATACGATAGCATTATTACTGCGTTCTGCATGAAACTTTTCCAGTAAAATACTAAGAATAATCGTTAGTTTCCAATCACGATAAATTTTTAATATTGATTACTGTTTTCTGTAAGCTTTTTTCTGCGGGAGTAATATTGTTTTTTATCGAAAAACTAGGCTCATCAAATAATTCATCTGACTCTTGTTGGAGTTGCATGTCGTTAGTTAAGTTTTTAAAGGGGAATAGTTGTGAATCCATCAAATGTGATGGTGCAACATTAGAGATAGAACGAAATATATTCTCAACCCGTCCTGGAAATTGATTTTCCCAATCTTTTAACATTTGTTTAATATGCTTTCGTTGCAAATTTTCTTGTGAGCCACATAAATTGCACGGAATTATCGGAAAAGACTTGATCTGTGAATAGCGAGCAATATCTGATTCTTTGCAATAAGCCAGTGGACGAATAACGGTATTTTTTCCATCGTCACTTAATAACTTTGGCGGCATAGATTTCATTTTTCCACCGAAGAACATATTCAAAAATAAAGTTTCCATAATATCTTCACGGTGATGGCCTAGTGCTATTTTGGTTATTCCATTTTGCTGTGCCCAAGAGTATATGATCCCACGCCGGAGCCGAGAGCAAAGTGCGCAAGTGGTTTTTCCTTCGGGTACTTTATCCTTAACAATACTGTATGTGTCTTCTTGAATAATATGATATTCAATAGCTTGTGTTGATAAGTATTCAGGTAATACGTGCTCAGGAAATCCCGGTTGTTTTTGATCCAGATTAACCGCAATTAATTCAAACTTAACGGGTGCGCTGTGTTGTAGGTTTTGCAAAATATCCAGCATGGTATAGCTGTCCTTTCCACCAGATAAACACACCATGATTTTATCGCCATCTTCAATCATATTGAAATCATCAATCGCTCGGCCGACATTTCGCCGCAGGCGTTTATGTAACTTATTGAATTCAATCTTATTTTTTTTATCTTGTTCGATAACTTGATTCATAATGGACTATTTCTTACTACGGGTAGGGAACACTTAATTTGATGACTCGCGATTATACAGAAATGTCTAAAGAATAGTCACCCATTTTAGCTTTATCTGGGAGTTCTTGTTTTGGATGGATTACTTTTGCTAAGCCAGTTGCATTTGAGTAGTATCAACAAATTACAATAACAAAATTAGAAGATTCCTTTTTATGTTAAATAAAGTTTGGCTCAGCTTTTTTATTGTCTCTTTTATTGCGGCTATTTTTCAGTGGGCTTTTTTCGGTGAAAGTCAGGTATTTAATACCATCGTCGAAAGTATTTTCAATATGGCGGAGTTGAGTACACAGATTGCTATTGGTCTTATTGGTGTTTTAGCGTTTTGGTGTGGATTACTCAAATTAGCAGAACAGTCTGGAATTGCTAATGGATTGGCAAAATTACTAAGCCCATTGTTTACCCGTTTAATGCCGGGGGTTCCCGCGGGTCACCCATCACTCGGTTATGTGACAATGAATATGGCCTCTAATATGCTTGGTTTAGATAATGCTGCCACGCCCATGGGGATAAAAGCGATGCAAAGTTTGCAAACTTTAAATCCTCAAAAAGATACAGCCACTAATGCACAAATTCTGTTTCTGGTTTTGAATACTTCTTCAGTTACTATTTTTCCGGTTACTATTATTATGTATCGTTTGCAACAAGGGGCTGCAAATCCATCAGAAGTTTTTCTACCCATATTACTTGCGACTATTGCGTCAACTTTGGTTGGGTTAATTGCGGTAGCACTGGTACAAAAGATTAAGTTGTTTGATCGGGTTATTGTAGCCTACTTAGTGGGTCTTCTTGGGTTTATTGCTGGATTAATGTATTGGTTGCAATCTTTACCCGAAAAAGAGATGGCTGAGCTCTCTGCAACCTTAGGGAATGGATTGTTGTTTTTTAGTATCGTATTGATCTCGATTATCGCTCACATTAGAAAAGTTGAGGTTTACGATGGTTTTGTCGATGGTGCAAAAGAAGGTTTTGAGTTAGCCGTAAAAATTATTCCTTATATGGTTGCTATGTTAGTTGCTATAGGAGTGATGCGCGCTTCTGGCATCTTACAAGCGATCGTTTCGGCTATTGCTTGGTTGTTTGAGAAAATAGGTTTGGATACTGAGTTTGTGGCTGCTTTACCGACAGCATTAATGAGGCCTTTTAGTGCGAGCGGATCCCGAGCTATGATGCTAGAGTCGATGAATAACTATGGTGTTGACTCTTTTATCGGTAAATTAACATCAATTATGCAGGGGAGTACTGAAACGACATTTTATGTCTTGACGGTTTATTTTGGTGCAGTGGGGATTAAACGGGTGAGACATGCCATCGGTTGTGGTTTATTAGCTGATTTTGCCGGAATTGTGATGGCTATTTTGGTTGGGTATTGGTTTTTTGGAGGATAAATTGAACAATATTTAAGTGTGCTTTTTGTCACATTTGCTTGTCATATTTCGCTTGTTATATCCAATGTAAGTGAGTACTTTACGCTTGAAAGCTCATGAAATAAGATTACCTCCTGTTTTTAGTAATAAAGCTGTCATAAGGAACTTGAATTGAGCTTCATGTCAACAAAAATCCACAGAAAATTTCAAGGTCAATTTTTGCGCTCTGCACAAATAAAAACCAACCTCAGTAACTTGCTGATTTTTCAGAATATAATTATAACTTATTGATTTTAAAGGAATTAAAAATGGTAGGTCAAAAAACAACCAATCTGTGGAAGGGGTAGAGTTTCTGCGGCTTTGCAAGAGTTTTAAAATTCTTTTCCCCAAAGTTATCCACAGAAAATGTGGAAGACTTTGGATGAATATTTTGTGAACAAAAGTGGTTGACTGTTACATAATATTGGAGAGTTATTTGTTTATTATTCGGTCAAAATCGGTTTTACACTAATTTTGTCGCTGAGGAAACAGTATAAGCTTGACCTTGTTTTTCTTTTTTGTAATTATCAAAGACTTCGTTAAAAGTTCTTTTGCAAAAATGTCGAAGGCCATTGACGGTCACTACCACAAATTTCCCACCGGGTTTTAAGTGGTATAATGCGTCATATAAGAACAAATACAGCATTTCATTACCTACTTTGGCAGGTATGTTTGATACAATTAAATCAAATTTCTCTTCTTTTAAAACTGAAAAACCATTACTGAGCTTTGCCTGTGCGTTAGTAACGTTATTAATTTGAATGTTATTTTGGGCATGTTCAATTGCGACAAAGTCTTTGTCCAGCATTAAGGTCTGTCCTTGAGGCGCATTTTTAGCCATCCAAATACCAATAGGCCCGTATCCACAACCTAAATCTAAACAATCAAAATCAGGCTCAACTTTTAGGTGCTTTAGTAAAAGGCGAGTTCCATCGTCAACTTCCTTAGGAGAAAATACGCCATAGCTTGTTTCAAATGTGAGTTCATGTCCGTGCAATGGAGCTGTTATTTTTAGTGGTTGTATTATTTTTTTTGCTTCGGGAAGAGGCGAAGGGCACATGAGTAGTCTCTTATATAGTTGAATAGTATTAAATAATACGATTGGTTTTAATTGTTACGAATTTTAGTTTGTCGGGATAAGAAAGCCTTAAGTAGAGCAAATTTGTGTGCACGATAAGATTCCTTATTCGAGAAGCTACATTATATGATAAAATTCTTTTTTTCATAGGGGGAAATCAGACGCTAGTCTAATTAATATTCGGTGTCTCCTTTTTAACTATCAAATCAAGTTCTGTTCTATTAATAATTGAGGGATATATGGCTGCAAATCCGGTATTTAGAGTCGTTTTTATGAATAACGGTAAAACTTATGAGGTATATGCCAATAAGGTTGAGCAAGGTCAGTTATATGGCTTTGTTGAAGTTAGTGGGTTGTTATTTAATACCCGATCAGGGTTAGTTGTTGATCCGGGTGAAGAAAAATTGAAAGCTGAATTTGAAGGAGTTAGTCGAACAAACATTCCTGTACACTCTATTATTAGAATTGATGAAGTTAAAGAGTTGGGCACTGCAAAAATTAGTGAAGTGAAAGGACCTGTGGTAACTCCATTTCCTAGTTTGAAACCTGAAAAGTAAGGGATTAATAAAAAGTATCAATTATAAGATTTAGTACATTTTTCAATTTATTGGACTTCAGATGAGCTTTGACACTACTAACAACCAACAGACTAATCATGGTAATCCGTTAGGTAAAACAACAGATTATGTGAGTCATTATGACCCTGAGTTGCTATTTCCTATCGCAAGAGAAGAAAAACGCAGTGAGTTACCTCAGGAGTATTTGCAATTTGTTGGAGAAGATATTTGGAATGCGTACGAAGTTAGCTGGCTTAACCCCAAAGGAAAGCCTGAAGTAGCGATTGGAGAGTTCAGGTTACCTGCAAATAGTCCGAACATTATAGAGTCTAAATCATTAAAGCTTTATTTAAACTCACTTAATCAGGCTCAATTTTCTGATATGAAGACTGTGGAAGATACTTTAAGATTAGATTTGAGTGCCGCAGCTGGTGCTGAATTTAGAGTGAAATTACAAGCTGTATCAGAAAGTCGTTCTTTGGTTTTTAAGCAGTTTTCGGGTATTTTATTGGATTTATTAGATGTAGAAATTTCTGATTATGATTATTCACCTCAACTGTTGTCCACTGACAAACAACATCCCGAAGTGGTTAAGGGGCAACTGGTGAGTCATCTATTAAAAAGCAATTGTTTGATCACTAATCAACCAGACTGGGCATCGATATACATCCATTATGAAGGAATAAAAATTACTCATGAGTCTTTGTTAAAGTATTTCATTTCATTCCGTTCTCATAACGAATTTCATGAGCAGTGCGTGGAACGAATATTCAGTGATATTAAGCAATATTGTGCACCAGAAAAGTTAACAGTTTATGCTCGTTATACGCGTCGAGGTGGACTGGACATCAACCCCTGGAGAAGCGATTTTGAAGATAGCATAGAAAATATTCGTCTTTTAAGACAATAGATTACTTTTTATTGGACTTTTTTGAATAAATTGATTTATAACCGTTGAATGTTAATGAGGTGATGATTAGCTTTTAATGGCCAGCTTTACAAAATCACTAGAAGTAACGACGCCAACCAATTTTCCTTGATCTTCAATAGCAATACAGCCACTACGCATTGAGAGTAGTTTTTGTGCGACATGGCTAACAGCATCATTTATGTCACAAATAACAGGTTGTGTATTCATTATTTGTGCAATTTCCATAGATTTTTCTACGTGCTCAAGGTCGTCAAAACCACGTTGATTGACGATTTTAATTGCATTAGCAAGAACCGCTTTTTGGCTAAGTATGCCTATGAGCTTACCAGTTTCTGTATCTTTAACCGGTAAATGGCGGATCTTCTTTTCAACCAACAATAACCGTGCGCGATTGACATTGGCTAATTGTGACAAACTGACAGGGTTGAGTGTCATTATTTCTGAAATCTTTGGCATATATGTTCGCTCTATTAAAAGGCTTTTTAATCTAGCTTCACCTAATCGGTGAGTGTAAAAAGCTATTCATACCAGTGTTGCAAAGAACACTCAGATTTAAACCTATTTAAATAAATAAGTTTAACCAATAACTAAGCATTGCCTTTTCAGTATAGACTAGATAGTAAAAATCGACATAAAGTCGATTTTTACTTAGGAAAGGAGAATTATTAAAGCAAAATTGGCTTAGGTGTAGCCAATCATAACTGCAATGACAAGAGATAAGCTGCCTGCAATAAATAATTTTAGAATAAGTGGTGCAATAAACTTAAACCATCGACCATAAGGTATACCACACATTCCTAATATGCCCATTAATACGGCATTAGTTGGAACAATCATGTTCATAAAACCGTCTCCCATTTGGTATGCCAATACAGCAGTCTGTCTTGTTACACCCACTAAATCTGAAATTGGTGCCATCAAAGGCATAGTGACATAAGCTTGGCCTGAGCCAGAAGGAATGAAGAAGTTTAGAACACTTTGAATGACCAACATGCCTACCGCTGAAACTTCAGCACTTACTTGACTGAGTGGCATAGCTAAGTGATTAACAACTGTGTGCAATACTTGGGCGTCAGAAAGAATTAACTCAATACTGCGAGCAAATCCTATGAGTAAAGCTGTGCCCGTTAACTCTGATGCACCTTCAATAAAGGTTTTTGCTGTGTCGTTGAAGGATTGTCCAGCTATTAATCCCATGACGATAGCTAATACAAAAAACAAAGCACTTAGTTCTGT
>JAUIHB010000226.1 GCA_030432465.1 Gammaproteobacteria bacterium | reverse complement strand
AGGGTGCGAATATTTGAGAGTATTTTTGCGTTTTGGAACAATAATAAAATGGTGGCCCCACCTGGACTCGAACCAGGGACCTAACGATTATGAGGCCCCATTAGCAAGCTTATAATCCCATTATAAATGCGTGTTTTAACGTGGTTATGACCACTAGCTTACCGATATTGTTACCACTTGTTTGTAGTCGCGGTATGTTTCTACAGAAGCAGTGGTACAGGGACCAACTAAATGATTAACCTGTTGGTAATCTTGCACCACTCTTACCGAATTGATTAGCTAACTCAAATATTCTAGATGCTTCTAACCAAATGGGTTTATAGAAATATTTTTGGTTCAGTAATACAAGGCACTCATGCTCAATATCTAGCAATTTAAAAATGTGATTTACAGGATCGTCCGCTTGAGTGTGACTATCAATTATTGCATCAGGATAAAACATTCCTGCAATGTGGCTGATTAAGTAGGTATCCAGCCGTTCATCGAAGTGTTCCCACGCATTACGTAAATCTCTATTGAATAAAGCTGAGCTTTCATCCACCTCGAATGCGGCCCTCAGCTTTTGACCACGCATCATCCGCATTTCCAGTTGATTATGTATCTTTTTGCTGCCTTTAGCTGTAGGCCAGAAATACCTTGATAGTGCAGCTGCGTGGCCTACGGCTTCTTGAATTAATGCAACTAAATATGCTGGTTGAACATCTTGTTCCTTCATATGCTCGAAATGCTCAAAGGCTTCTAAGCAACGCCCTGAAGAATACAAAATTGAGTGTATATAAAAAGCTTCTTGCGGTGACACAATACCATCGTAGTCAGATACGACGACTGCGGCTCTTTGTTCTAATTCTTCGTTGCCTGTGCTCATTATGTCGTCCCTTTCATTATGATTAATATAGGTATCGAGAGGGTAAAATAAATAAAATTCCCATTCAAAACCCCAGAGCAGCTACCAAAACTCCTAATAGCGACATCGGGGTGTTATTTAACTTGCTGAATTTTAAAGTTTTTGATGTTTTGGCATAGTTATAGAATATAACTTTGTTTAATTTACCTTAAATTAGCATATCTAGCTTTTTAATTTGATGCTCCATGACACTAGAGACTCAATCAATTGTTGTATGAAGTCACGAGTTAACTCATCCGTTAACTCTCCATTTTCACTAAATTTTTCGTGTGCACCAGCAATCATCACTTCCGGCTTATTGACAAAGTGTACATCTAGGTAAATCATGATTTGCCTTAGATGGTATTGTGCTCTGGCACCACCTAATATACTCATACTAGCACTCATAACTGCCGCTGGTTTGCCTGCAAACGGTTGTGGTTGTTGTCTGGAAAGCCAATCGATAGCATTTTTTAAAACACCAGGGATTGAGTAGTTATATTCAGGTGTAGCAAAAAGTATAGCGTCAGCATTAACAACTTTTTGCGCTAGAGATATGACCTCTTGGGGAGCATTAGCTCCATCTTGCTCTTGATTGTAGAGAGGAAGATTACTGATATCTAAGATTTCTAAAGAACAATTTTCTGGCAGCACAAGTGATGCAGCTTCAATAGAAGCTGTATTATATGACGATGCCCGTAAGCTACCCGAAAAAGCGACAATATGAATTTTTGATGACATTATAATTCCTCCGAATTTAAAGAGGCGTGCACTAAGGCACGCCCGAAAAATTAACCTTCTGATTTATAGCTATAACTCAGTATTCTTTCCTGACATAGTTAACGCTGTGAATCCAGTTGCTCATGATTTTTCTCAACTTCCTGAGCTTTCATATAACTTTCAATTAACAGTTGATAAGCAGGAAATATATTTGTGTAGATTCCTGCCCACTCTTGAGCATCTTCTCGATTCCAAGTACCTTGGATTTCTGATGCAACAGCAGCTGTATCCATAGGAACAACTCCTGCTTGAACTACTCTTGCTAAAGTGATTTCTTGCGCCATTTTCGTGTATGTGCCCGAAGCGTCTACAACCGCAAATACTTGATAGCCAGCATAGGCTGCACTTATTGCAGGAAAAGCCATACAAACGCTGGTAATAGTGCCAGCGATGATCAATTGCTTCTTACCCGTCTCTTTAACAGCCGTTACAAAATCGGGATTATCCCAAGCGTTGATTTCCCCTTTACGTGCTATATACTTAGCATGCGGTGCATTTTCATGTATTTCAGGAATTAACGGTCCATTAGGACCTTGTGGAACAGAGGCTGTTGTTATCACAGGGATATTTGCAAGTGTCGCCATTTTTGCAAGTGCTGCGGCACGAAGGCGCAACTCTGGCATTGGCATATCACCCACCGTTTGAAATAATCCGCTTTGATGATCAATCAAGAGCATTACTGCATTCTTAGGATCGATGCTAGGCTTCGTATTATTAAAATTTGCTGGAGTACTCATAGTATTTCTTCCTTTTGTTTTACATTGCTGCGGTTATCGATTAAATGTGCCGAATTTACCGCGATTAAAGTCTTCTATTGCTGTTAGAATCTCTTCTTTAGAATTCATTACGAACGGGCCATGCCCTACAATAGGTTCATTGATAGGTTCTCCGTTTAAAAGAAGAACAGTGCTTTCTTCTAATACATCGAACTCTAACTTCTCATTATCTCGCTCCATTACAGCAAGCTCAGCTGAGCCAACTAAATGATTATCAACACGTATTTTTCCTTTCAAAACAAATAGTGCTGTTGTATGACCTTCGGGAAGATCGAGAGATATCAAGTGCCCTTCTTTTAGGTTCATATCCCAAACATTCATAGCCGTATAAGTTTTTGCTGCGCCATGGGAGCCTTCATAGTCGCCAGCAATTATTCGAGCAGTACCCGCATTATTTTTTAGGGCAACTTTTGGAATTTGATCTCGAACAATTTCTTGATAATTAGGCTCTGCCATTTTGTCCTTGGAAGGTAAGTTGACCCATAATTGAATCATTTCAAAAGCCCCTCCAGTACGTGCAAATTCTTCACTATGAAATTCTTCATGAAGTACTCCAGAAGCAGCTGTCATCCATTGAACATCGCCGGGGCCAATTGCCCCACCACCACCTGAAGAGTCTTTATGCGAAACCCCACCACTATAAACAATTGTAACGGTCTCGAATCCACGATGAGGGTGTTGACCTACGCCTAATTTACTTGTTGTTGGCGGAAAATCAGTTGGCCCTGCATAGTCCATTAATAAAAAAGGTGATAAGTCATGCGCTATATCGCGATAAGAAAATATCCCTCTAACAGGAAAACCATCTCCCACCCAATGACGCCCAGAACTACGTTTAATAAATGCTAGTTTCTTCATTATTTGCTACTCAATTTTTTGTTTAATTGAGTGTAGAGCAGAGATCTTTATTTGTTTATACGGTAAAATCTTAAAATACTTTTCAATGAGGTGAACAATGGATCTAAATGAAGTTGCTGTTTTTGTGAAAGTGGTTCAAATGGGGAGCTTTTCAAAGGCTGCACGCTTTTTAGAACTCCCTACTTCCACGGTAAGCGTGAGAGTCTCCAGGTTAGAAAAAAGGCTCGGAATAACGTTACTTCAAAGAACAACTCGAAGATTACATTTGACTGAAGCTGGTCAAATTTACTATGAAAATGCCTCACAAGGTCTTACTCACTTTTATGAAGCCGAAACGGCGGTTACTGAATCAGTGGAAGAGCCGTGTGGGTTATTAAGGGTTACAGCGCCAGTGGATGTAGGGGATCAGCTACTTAGCAAAATTATTTTACGTGTTAAAAAGTATTATCCAAAAGTGAGTATAGAACTTGTATTGATGAATCGCTATGTAGACATGATTTCGGAAGGCATAGATGCCGCCATTCGAACAGGCCCCTTACAAGATTCTACTCTAATAGCTAAAAACGTTGGAGTTGCTCGTTGGGCTTTATTTGCTAGCCCAACTTACTTGAAAAACTCAGAACCGATAATGTCACCTCAATGCTTAAGGAAACATCAATGTATACAATTCCCACCGTTAGGAAAGGACTCTTGGAGCTTAAAGGATGGCGCTAACACAGTCCTAATTCCAATGTGCAGCGAGCTCTTATCTAATGACGTAGGAGTGATTGATGCACTCATTAAAGCTGATGCAGGTGTTGCGTTATTACCTATGTATTTAGCAAAAGAATCTTATGAGCAAGGTACGCTCTCAAGAGTACTTCCTGATTGGTGGGGAAAGGCAGACCCCATAAATATAGTATTTCCCAGACAACGCTTTATACCGCCTAAATTACGGGTGTTTATCGATATTGCAGCAGAAGAGTTAAGAAAAGTTTTAGAATAGAATTTTGCCTAAACTAATAGCTCAATTGGTATTGTATAAGGTTGAATTAGCAAACCACATCGCAATAATGACTGGGCAAGTATTGATGTTGTCAACTCTCTAAATAAACTAGATGGTATACATAGTATGTGTAAATGGTGAAAGTTCTTGTCCATCTATAAACGTAAAAACTCAAAATTTTATTACTGTGAGATCACTATCAACAGCAAGACGGTAATTCGCAGTACTAAAACTAATAAAAAGTCACTAGCACTGCGCTTTGAGAGTCAACTACGAGAAACGCTGTATAGGCAGCACGTATTAGGTGATAGACCGACAATCACTTTAGCTGAAGCAATAATGGAATATGCAACTAGTAAGAGTGGCGCGGTCAATCAACAAAACCTTGATACACAAATTAGAACGCTTAATGCTCAACTATCCCGTGTGTATTCACTTCAAGCTGATTTACATGGCTTAAATGGTGGTCACTTAACGAGGTTAGTATCGCTTAGACGCAAAGATGGGGTTACAGAAGGCACTATCAGGTTAATGCTTACCACTTTAAAAGGGGTTGTTAATTGGTCAAAATCAGCCGGTTACTTGCAACCAGAAAATCTCGTAATACCTAAACTACGTGTTAATAATCAACGAACTAGAACCTTGTCTAATCAGGAAGAAGTTCAGCTACTCGAACGATTGAAACTGAACAAAAATCCAGATGACTATGATCTGGTCGTTTTATTGCTGGATACTGCGGCTAGATTAAATGAAATCCAACAATTACACTGGGAATCTGTTGATTTAGAAGCAGCTGAACTTCACTTGTGGCGAACTAAGACAAATACGGCATCTGTCCTGAAACTTACAGAACGCTCATTAAAT
Organism: Gammaproteobacteria bacterium; assembly: GCA_030432465.1. GTDB lineage: Bacteria > Pseudomonadota > Gammaproteobacteria > Enterobacterales > Kangiellaceae > Aliikangiella. The sequence continues at coordinate 1,562 of JAUIHB010000226.1, read as the reverse complement.
ATTTTAAAACGCCGATATGAATCAGGCTCCCAAAAAGAACTCGTATTCCCATCAAAAATAGGTGGCTTACGCAGAACTACACCTAAATCTATTCAAAACGTATATAAAGAGCTTCGTTTGGACGGATTTTGCACTCACTCCATTCGTCATACAACGGCTTCTAAATTAGTAAAAAATGGCATGAGTTTATTTGCAGTTTCTAAACTTTTAGGGCACTCAAATATTTCAATGTCACAGCGCTATTCTCACTTGGAGCAAAAGGCTGTAGCAAATCAAGCAGCTGAAATTCTCAATAACAATTAACAACCTAACTTGGCACTGAACAAGGATAAAAGTTTCGCCGAGATCTGGTAAGCCTGTTGAACTCAAACATAAATAGCTATGAAGCTGTATGACTTGGTACGAGTCAATTTAATAGGATTTATGATTATGAGTGTATTTAAAAGAAACGGTGTTGGTAACTACTACATCCAGTTTAATTTTAACGGAAAAACCTACTGTAAAAGTTCAAAAACTTCAAATAAGCGAACAGCGGAACGTATGGAGCGAGAATGGCGAGATGAACTGCATAAGATTGACGAATTAGGAGAGCGACCAAGAATTACATTGCGCGAAGCTCTGAATGGATACCTTGATGAAAAACAAGGTACTGGAAGCCAAAACTATGCATTTACCAACGTCAAAACAGTAACCGAGCGAGTTAATGTTGATGTTTATGTAGACCAGATTCGTGACTCAGATTTAACTAAATTTAAGGTGTCGCGTGAAAAGGAAGGTATAGCACCACAAACTATTAAACATAATTTTCAGGCCATTAGAAGTGCTGTAAATTGGGCTAAAGAGCATGGTTACAGTGTGAAAGAAGTATCGTTCCCTAAAATTAAGTTACCTAAGCATCGCTTACGTTACTTATCCCACGAAGAAGAAGCAAGGTTGCTTACCGAATTAGATCCTAAGCGTAAACGCCCGTTTCGCCCCGATTATGAGTACAGAACTGCGGAAGAAAACCGTCGATATCAAGATAATTACGATTTGGTTGTCTGCCTTCTTGATACTGGAGCGCGATACTCAGAAATTGCTGCTATTAAGTGGGATTCAATAAATATTAAAGAAAGTACATTGAACTTATGGCGACCAAAGGTCAGGAACGAATCTATTATCTACATGACAAACCGAGTTAAAGAAATTTTTAAACGTCGATTCGAAAATCGGTTGTCTGAAGAATTTGTATTTACGAACTCAAAAGGTCAACCAAGAGGTTATCAAGCCAAGGGTATTAGAGCTGCGATCAAACGTGCTGGAATTGAAAATTTTAAAATTCACGATTTGCGTCACACCTGTGCAAGTCGCTTGGTTCAAGCCGGGCTAAATTTGTATGAGGTAAAAGAAGTGCTAGGTCACACAGATATCAAGACAACGCAAATCTACGCCCACCTAGAACGAAAAGATATTACAGCCAAAGCACGTGATATTTTGGAACGATTACAACCAATTGGAGGTAACCATGTTGCTTAACGATGTTTTACATGAATCATCAGTTGGCTGGTGGAATAAAGCGCTGT
>JAUIHB010000225.1 GCA_030432465.1 Gammaproteobacteria bacterium | reverse complement strand
GCATCAATATAACTAACGATAATTGTGTCTAAAGGGCTATTATTTATAGGTACAAGGACAAGATCAATATGACCATCATAATTCCTATCGCTATACTCTACTTGATAGTTGGCCTGCAAAATTGCGTTAGCTGCATTAAATTCAGATTGTGTAACTTTAATAGTTATTTGCTGACCGTTATCATACACAATTTTATAAATGTCGGAACCATCAGGTGAAACTAAAAATAAATCACCGCTAGCATTTTGATAAACACTATAACTAACTTGCTCGATATCAAACCTTTCAACTACTGAAATCTGGATTATTACCGAAACGGGTATTGTATGAGATTTATCTTCTCTAAGCGTCAAAGTTATTGTATGTGACTTATTAATATCACTTATAGACGGAATACCACTTAACATACCTGTAGCAACATTTAAATTCATCCATGAAGGCATGCCCGTCGCAGAAAAAATTAGTGAACCGGAACTCTTCGTCACATTAGGAGAATAATGAAAATTTAATCCTTCAAATACGTATTTATTGTGCTTCGTCTTAACCATTGAAGGTTTTGATATTGGATTCTCCAAATAAATAATCGCACCAGTAGAATCTGTATATGCGTTATTATCATCAGCATCAGAGGTTATAGCTGTTAAACGGACTTGCTGTCCTAATATGCCAATAATATATGACTCAGCCGACCACTCCGCATTTAAAAAACCATTTGATATTGTTTGAATTAATGAGCCATCGTTATCCAGTATATGTGAAGTTCCACCTTTCTTTTTTGCTTGAAGAAATATTTCATCATATTCATCATTATCAAGATTTCCCACATGCACCACGTAATCAGCAGGATTAGCATCGAACTTAAATTCAGAATAGCTGGCTACACCGCTTGAATTCCATGACACAATGGCATTGTTAACTTTTGGAAAAATAGTAATCGGGGTAATGATATCCCCATGTAATAAAACAATTGTTTTATTACCTAACAGCAATAATTCATCTCCAGGTTCAGCAGTAAAGTTACCCGAATAAGCTCCGTAGCTTTCTTCGCTCCAATCTTCTATTTGTGAAATGTTCGGGTGGTTTCCAGACCATATGCGGTGGAAATCGGGTAAAAACTCTCCGCTCTCCGAGGGAAATAAAGCAGATTGTTGAATAGCATTTTTGGGTTGGATGAATCTATCTTGGTATACTTCATCAAAACCACCATTAAAACTACCATCGAAGTCACCATTAAAATCACCACTGATAACATTATGAGTCTGTTCAGTCCAATTAAAAGAAGGTGGCGGTACATAAGTTTCATACTCAATATTAATGCGGCTCATGTTCCCCAAACCACCATTAACAGTCATCACTATTGTATGATCGCCTTTGCTTACAAAACGCTTCACACTACCACTATATCCACTACCTACAGAACCAGAATCTAATTTGATTACGACTGTTTGACCTGGTGAACCCAAGTACTGCCAGTCTATTGTTATTTCGCAATTATTACTTCCTTGGGGAATTTTACAAGTAGTCACATTTAAAGTATTTGCAAAAGCCTTTGCAGCTCCAAGTACAGTTAGCAATATAATCGTTATAATACTGGCTAGCTTTCCAAAACTTTTCATTCTTTTCCCCAAAAGTCACGAAGTGGTAAATCATTGATATGAAATAAATATTTAGAATATCAGTGCTAACTAAATATTCTTTTCTTTGGCTATTTTTACTGAGATGACAGTTCGAGGGGCAAATTGCAGGGTAAATCCCTTTCTGGCCTTTTGACCGACTTCTCCGTTTACTATAATTCTAACCATTTTTCATGGCTGAAGAATTTTAACCAGAATTGTAATATTTAGCAATAATATGTTCGTTTATTATACATAACAAAAAAACATGACAAGCAAATGAAAAGACGTCACTCTATAAAAATAACGCGCACTAATAATAAAATGTGAAGGGAGTTTTATATTAGAAAAGTATGAAAACTAAATTAATAGGGATAATAAGGTGCGTTAACTGCCTTGCTTTTATTTGGGAGCTGATAATTTAAAAACCATTGATAAAAATCACGTTCACTCATGGGTTTTGCATATAAATAGCCCTGAATACATTGACACCCCATTTTTTCTAATAGTCTTGCTTGTTTTTCATGCTCTACTCCTTCAGCGATTAACCCCATATCCATATGACGACTAATAGAAATAATGGATTCAACCAATCCATAGTTATGTTTGTCTTCAATTTTATCAATAAATGCCTTATCAATTTTCAAAATATCGATAGGAAGATCCCGTAGATAAGCTAATGAGGAGTAACCAGTCCCAAAATCATCCAGCGCTACTTGAATTTTTTTCTGCTTGAGTAAACGTAACTTAAAAAAAGTTTGCTCCATATCTTGCAATAACCCTGTTTCGGTTAGCTCAAGCACAACTTTTTCCGGTTGAATAGCAAACCGATTAAGTGTTGCAATGAGCTGTAAAACAAATCCCGGCTGAGAAAACTGCCATGTAGAAACATTAATCGAAATATGCCCAGAAAAATCTGAGCCACTGTTTTGCCATTTTTTCATATGCGTAAAGCAAGTTTCAAAAATCCAATTACCCAACCGATGAATAAGACCACATTCTTCTGCAATTGGAATAAAATAAGCAGGACTAACCAAACCCCGTTTGGGAGAATTCCAACGAATGAGCGCTTCTGCGCCCATGATACTTCCATCGTTCATAATCTGCGGCTGATAAAACATTGATAATTCATCATTTTCAATAGCTGTTTGTAGTTCTTTTTGAATTTCTTTTCTTTCATCCACTCTTTTTTGAATCGAGGGATCAAACACTTTGTACATGCCTCGCCCTGAGTGTTTAGCTTGGATTAATGCATTTTCAGCATAACGAATTATTTGATTTTCAGAATTGGTATGCAAAGGATATAAAGCAACTCCCACACTACAGCCTACTTGAATAATTCTTTCACCAACCTGAACAGGCTGTGATATTCGTGCAATAATTTTCTGAGCGAGAATAGTTGATTCGACTTCTACATCATGGGTTAAGTTTTCAGCAACTAAAATAAACTCATCACCACCTACACGAGCTAAAAAACCTTCTTTTTCAAACTGTTCTTTCAACCGCCAACCTATTTTCCTTAAAACATCATCACCAACTTTGGTTCCTACTGCTTCATTTATGACTTTAAATCCATCTAAGTCAATAATCATTAACGCACCACTACGATTTTTTTCAATCGCAGTTGTTATTTCATTTTTTAAATAATTATTTAAATTTGCTCGGTTTGGCAGTTCTGTTAAATAGTCTTGGTAAGCCATAACTTTATTTCTATTTTCAGCTTTAACTCGTTGTATTTCAGCACCAGCTCTTACAGCAAATAAACTCAGCATTTCGCTTAATAATTCAACGTCCTTTAAGGGTTCTGTATCCAGAACAACAACAACACCTAATAACTGATTTTGTTGATCGTACATGGGAGTTCCCATAAACCCTTCAATAGATAATTTTTTTAAAAACCAATCATTTTCAAATTTACTCCTAGCGTTTTTTACAACAATTGTCGCTCCTTCAGCGATTTTTTTCATACTCGGGGTATCAGATAAAGAAAAAGAAAAATTATCAATAATTTTACCTCCACCGCCAACCGACATTGTTTCCACTGATTTTTTATTATTTTCAAACAAGCCAATAAAAGTAAACTGTACGTCTAATGATTGAGAAACACTTAAAACTAAATCATTAAAAAAATCCTGTGAGTTTGAACTGCTCACATTGGAAGCAATTTTTTTTATTAACTGCTCTATCATTTTTCGTTTATTAATTTCGTCTTTTAATGCTTCTGACTTAACTAATACCAATTCAGTTTTCTGTTTAATAAAAGAAGCTAGTTCAAACATCAGAAATAAAACAAACAAAATAAAAGAAAAACCTGCGATATAAAATCCATCTATTTTACCTGCATCAATCATCACACCAAAAATGGAGGATCCCATAAGTACTAACAAAACACAAAACAACCAAACAGCTTTGTGTTTCAAGTTAGCTTGATAAAGTCGGTAACAACGAAATCCCCACCATACAAAAATTAATGGCATAATTGAATGAAGCAAAGTTCCCCAGACACTTTGGGGAGCTTGAATAATAAACAAACTTTCTCCCCATATATTATTAATTTGTTTCAACGAACCACTCGCTTCAAACCTTATCCCAAGTGGTTCAATCCAGTTAATAACTATTCCAGCACCACAAACTATTCCAAACATCATAAACCAATGTTTAAAATTCTGCTGCTTTGTCACAATAGCGATAGCATAAAAGCATAATGGATAAAAAGTAAGTAAAGCGGTATTTTGCACTTTAAGCCAAAAAACTGACTCTTGAAGATCAGGTGTCGCAATATATTGCAGGGTAGAAAACTGATAAAAAACAGCGGCCATACACATGGCAAAAAGTGACTTATGATAGTAAGTTGGCTGATTAACCAAATCCAGAATAAAAATACTAATCGAAACAATAAGGAGTGCGCCGATAGACATCGCAAAAAAAGAATGAATCAGACTAATTTGATCACCGCCCATCAAATGCACTATCCCCCTGTTTTAATGCTCCCTGTCTTTAGATAAAACACCTAGTAATTATTAGTTATAATTATCAAGTCTAGTCTAGCGATTTTAATTAAGCAAAGTACATTCTAGCTTGCTCGATAAAGACATAAACAAAAACAATATGTTAGCTGCTGTTTACCTTAATAAGATATGAAAAATAGAAAATAAAGAATTTATCGGACTAAAACATCTCAATTTATATTGAAAAAGTTACTCCCTCGATTCCGTCCAAATATTCTGTTTAAATCAAATATGCTGTTTAAATCGAATATTGATTTTCTGAATGTTTACTTAAACAAGCTAAAAGGTGGTTTGAGATCGCAGACCACTCTAAATTAATAATAGAATAAACCACAGTATCACGATAAGAACCATCTTCGAGTCGCTTATGATTGCGTAACACTCCGTCCTGTTTTGCTCCAAGTCTCAGAATTGCGTTACGTGAATTATGATTTAACCAATGCGTTCTAAACTCTACGGCAATTGCCTGTAAGTTTTCAAATGCGTGCTGTAATAACAAAAATTTTGCTTCTGTATTAACACCCGTTTTTTGTACTGAGCTGGCATACCATGTGTAACCAATTTCCAAACGTTGGTTACTGTTATCCACATTACAGAAACGTGTGCACCCCACTATTTTTTGACTAGAGTTCAAGCGCACAACGAATGGCAAAGATTTTGCCTCATTTTGAGTATTCAGTGCTTTTTCAATATAATCATCAATAGTGTTCTGATCGGGAACACTGGTATACCATAATTTATTCAATACTCCATCTTGTACCGCAGCTAATAAGGCTAATTTGTGACTATGGAGCAGCGGCTCTAAAGTGACTTTATTTCCCTTTAGAGTCACAGGTTTAAGCCATGACTTTTGATTAGACATAATCACTCCGTAAATTTAGCTCAACCGTTCATCAACCATTTATTGTTATGAGTTTTATTGCCATGAATAAATTTATAGCAATAAAAAAGCCGACACAATGTCGGCTCTAAAAAGACTTAAACAGACAATTAATTTACCAGCCTGTAATTTCTTTTAAGGCATCGCCAATATCAGCAAGACTTCTAACGGTTTTAACGCCAGCATCTTCTAAAGCTGCAAATTTTTCATCCGCGGTACCTTTACCACCAGAAATGATTGCACCGGCATGCCCCATGCGCTTACCAGGAGGCGCAGTAACACCTGCAATGTATGACACAACTGGCTTAGTGACATTTGCTTTAATAAATGCAGCGGCCTCTTCTTCTGCCGTTCCACCAATTTCACCAATCATCACAATGGCTTCTGTTTTTGGATCATTCTGGAACATTTCTAAAATATCAATAAAGTTTGAACCAGGAATAGGATCACCACCAATACCAACACAAGTAGACTGTCCGAAACCTGTGTCAGTTGTTTGCTTAACGGCTTCATAAGTTAATGTACCTGAACGAGATACAATGCCCACTTTGCCCGGCTTATGAATATGACCCGGCATGATACCAATTTTGCATTCTCCCGGAGTTATAACCCCAGGACAGTTAGGTCCAATTAAACGACAGTCTTTTCCTTTTATATAATCTGAAGCTTTAATCATATCAGCAACAGGAATTCCTTCAGTAATAGTAATAATAACTTTAATTCCAGCTTCAGCAGCTTCCATAATTGCATCTGCAGCAAATGCTGGTGGAACAAAAATAATAGTTGTATCTGCACCCACTTTATCGACAGCTTCCTGTACGGTATTAAAGACAGGTTTATCTAAATGCATTTGACCTCCTTTACCTGGAGTTACACCACCAACAACATTGGTTCCATAATCAATCATTTGACCAGCATGGAATGTACCTTCACTTCCTGTAAATCCTTGAACTATTATTTTTGAATCTTTGTTAACTAAAACGCTCATTTGTGTTTGATTTTTTTATTGAATTTTTAATTGGTAATTCGTTTTGCAAAAATAAGTTTTTGATACTGATTTATAAACCTTTTTAAACTTTTATTTCAGCATAAGAATTTAAGCTATCAGAACTGGCATCAGCTAGCTGACTAATCTCAAATCCTTTGTACAATTTATTGTCTTTAACTTCCCATATTGAGATAAAATGCGCCAAGGCGTCTTCCTTTTCA
>JAUIHB010000224.1 GCA_030432465.1 Gammaproteobacteria bacterium | reverse complement strand
TTTCCACCAATATCTAATGCTACTTTTGCATTCGCTAGTTCTGCTGCATTATTGTTAAACTGACCGATTTTAAGCTGATAGATTTTCTTATAAGTCGCCAGCCATAAAGTACCATCTTTTGTTAGTGCTGCTCGAAAAGGAATGTAATCGAGGCCTAGTGTGGTGTATTGTCTTTCGGATATCAGGGATAAATCCTTATCGAGAACTTGAATCGATTTGTACCCTAACACTAGATAGCCAGATGGTGTTTGCACAACCATATTCTGAACTTGGTTTTTTAGATCACTTGACCAATGAACAGGTTGATACCATTCGCCATTATTTTTAAGCAGCCATAAGCCGTTAGTTGTGGCGAGTAAATGTTGATTGTTATACTCGACTTCATCCATGATTCGCCAAGCATTCAGTTTTTTTCCTTTAAAGGGATAACTGTCTATCACCTTTCCTTTAAACGATAACTCAATAACGCCTTCGCTATGAAAAACGAGCAGTTTTTCAGGGGTACTGACTACCTTTGTGTAGTAACGCACTTTCTCTTTTGCATGAAGTGTGTCTAAAGAAACCAGTGTTTCAAAACTTTTATCAGGATCTCGATAAAATATGAATTGTTTGGACAATATCCATAAACGTCCAGTTTTTGCTATTTCAAGGTCAATGATTTGATTGTCTGGTATTGCCTCTTGCATTGAGTTTTGTAAAAAAATGGTATTCCGCACGCCATCATATTTATTGAGACCATTAAACGTTCCAATCCAGATATAGCCATTTTTATCTTGAGTAATATCATTGACTGAGTTCTGACTAAGTCCATGGCGTGTACTCAAAGAGTCAAATGTGTGGTGATATTGACTGGCAATTGCTGGCGTGCAAAAAAACACATTAAAGAACAGCGATATAATAATTAGGTAATGGTGATGTTTATTTGTAAGCATTAAAACCCAACAAAATTTTCAACAAAAAGTTAGCTTGATGCCTTTATGTATCGAAAGTACAGTCGTGAAAAAATTTATCGGAAGAGCATGCGTTAAAAACATGTTCAATCGTCAGGCAACCATCTTAGTTGTATAAAAAAGTGAATATAATTTATCGTTAGCCAGCCTTTAATTGTAGAAGCCCGTAAGGTTAAATGCAAATGAGAAATAAAACTATTGTTGCTAGCAAAAATGTGATGGAAGTATTGTTTTAATAAGTTAAATCAACAAAGTGGGTGAATTATTGAAAAATGGTTGTAACGAACCACTTAATATTGTAAAGCTATTTTCTTTCTTGATGCGTTTATTTTACCTTCATCAAGCGAGAAATTAAGAGTGTTTATTCACAGCTCTCTATCAACTTTCAGTAACTCGATGTCGCTGAAGGGGGGCGAAAAATTGGGTTTTGTAAAGCCTGATAGAGTTTATTCTGATAAGCCGCTGAAGTGAGGGACTATTTCTCACTTATTTTCCTGAAATTCAAATTAAATAGCAGACATAAAATTCAGAAAAATAAAGAAAACTGTGATTGTGAGGTAAAATGAAAAAATGTCCGCTAAACAGATTTTTTATGAATGAATCAGACAGTTAGCTGAACTTTTTTAATTATCAAAAAGTAAATATTGTATTAAATTAGAAAATATCTCTATGATGGGATCTATTGGATTGGGATTTAGCTAGAAATTAAGTATTAAAAATTGTGTCATGCTACCTCGATCTTTCTATCGGAATTAGGCTATATTAGCGATTAGTTGAAGAATATAATGGTATTGTATTAAAAATAAATATTTTTTAACGGGTTCTTATATTTTGATTTTGCTTTAATGATCAACGAAAAAATAAATGATAAAACAAGATAAGAAAATAAGAATTGGCGACATCATCATTGATTTCGAAAAAAAAATTATGAGAGAAGTGAATGGCGAGCCAATCCAAATACAAAAAAAAGTCTGGCAGGTTTTGCAGTTATTAGTTATTCACTATCCAGGTTACGTCTCTCGTGACGTTTTAATCAAGGAGGTTTGGCAGGATAATTATTTAGTTGGTGATAAAGCACTGAATACTGCGATTTGGCATTTAAGAAAAATTTTTCACAATGATGACATTGAAACACCGATAGAGACTCGCCGAGGTAAAGGTTACCAATTAGTTATTCAGCCGGTTGAAGTCACCAATATTTTTCCGTTTCAATCTTTGAAAACTTCTCCAATATTGACTGCGGGTATCGTGGCATCAGTGCTATTGGGTTTTAGCCTATGGTTTTTTTCTCCTGTTGCACCTATTACCAATCTATCACCAGAGAGTGTAACGAACCACCCCGGATTAGAAATATTTTCCAGTGTTTCTCCTGATGGTAATCAGTTGGCTTATTTGCATATTAACATGCATAAAGAATATGAAGTTTTCATCCAAAACCTCAATCAGAAAAAGCTACCTCCGCAACGACTTGACTTGGGTAAAGGCATAAAAAGTACATTAGTCTGGTCAAGTAATAGTGAAAAAATTTATTATGCTCATAAAATTTTTGACGAAAACTATTGTATGATTAAACGTTATCATTTGAAGTCTCAGTCAATAGACGATATTGCCCAATGCAGATTGTCTAGAAATGTCTATCTGGCACTCAGTCATGATGATAAGCATTTATTATTTACGGGTAAAATTAATGATACCTCATATGGTTTGTTGCAACTGGATTTGACACAGATGAATAAAAAACCTGTGATTTTTTCTTGTGAAAACTGTGACCATCAGGATAAAGATGTTGCTTATTCACCGGATGGAAAGTATCTAGCTATTAGTCGGCGCACCAATAAATTGTCTGAAAATTTATTTGTAAGAAATATAGAGTCCGGAGATGAATCACAACTAACGTTTAATGAAACTGATCTGGTAGGGTTTAGTTGGTTAGATAAAAAGCATTTGCTTGTAGCTAGTCGAAAACACGGTACTTATAAAAGTATGCTGATCAACAGAGAGTCAAAGGTCATTAAGCATATTGATTTTACTGGATTTTCTTATCCTAGCGTATCGAATAATGGAAGTATTTATTATTCTGAACGCGGTTTTGTTAGCCGACTAACAACGATTGAGCTACCATTGAAAAAAATAAACCAAGCTGTGGAACCACAAACGTCTCAAATTAAAAAAACTCAAATTCAGCTAGGCCAATCTACCCCCGTTTCTTATATTGAAAAAAATTATGTGATCCCTCGTTCATTGTTGGAATCAAAACTTTCTTTCCGCTCTCCTCATTATTCGAATTCAACTAAACAACTCGTTTATGCTTCAAATGAGTCGGGACGTTATGAATTATGGGTGTCTGATGCTAACGCAGAAAACAGACAAAAAATTACCGCTTTTGAGCATGATATCTATTATCCACGTTGGTCTCCCGACGGCTCAGAAATTGCATTTTTGTCGAGAGGAAAGCTTAAAGATAATAATGCGATTTATATTTATGATGTCGAAAAAAAAGAAATAAGGCAATTGCCATCGCCGTTTGCTAATCACAACCGACCTACTTGGAGTCATGATGGACGATCAATTATTACGGCGGTTGAGAGCGGTGAAAGCTCATTTATTTATCAAATAACACTTGATGGTAGTATGACTCAAAAGTTGACTTCTGATTTTGCTCGCTATGCCGTTCTAAAAGAGAATGGAGTTTTATTTTATACCAAAGGTTATAATGATGGTTTATGGATTAAAAACGTATCCGAAAAGCAAGAAAAAAAGATTTTATCAGGCGACATTTTTTCGACCAAGTATAATTGGACATTGATTGATAATACGGTGGTTTTTCATTCGTTATCAGATAATGCGAGTCGTGTTATGCAGTTTGATTTTAATTCTCAGAAACTTTCAGTCGTCGGTGTTTTAGAAGAGAACTCTCTGGTTACCGACGGTTCATTTACTTATCAAGAAAATGAGAATCGAATAGTTATCAATCAAACTCGATTTCCGCAGGCGGATATAAAAACAATTAATATCGCTCAATTAGGTGAGCTACCTTGATAGACCTTTTGCGCTATTAACAGAACATGCGCAGTCCTGCGCATGTTCTGAATTGCTAGTTGAATCTTTAATTCATTAATAACTGGCTTCTAAAGTAACGCCATTATAGCTGGTATAGCCTCGCAGCATCACATGATAGACGCCTGTTGATACGTTGCTAATCGTACAAGTTTCTGAGTTACCATATTTATAAGGGCGGCAGTCATAATCTGAAGTCGTAGGTTGTACACCGAATTGAACATAAAGATCGGCATCACCTGAACCGCCATTGATTGTGACTGTCAGTTGGCTTGAAGAGCTTGGAACGTTGATATAAAAGTGCGACTCTCCATACTTAGCATCTTGTAAGTTACTTTTGGGTACACCATTAATCAACTCATTATCAGGCGTACCATCATCCACTTCATAAGTTGCAGTTAACGTCGCATTGCTATAACTGGAATAAGCTCTCAACATAACAAAGTATTGACCTGCTGATGGGGATGCAACTTCACAGGTTTCTGAGTTGCCGTTTTTATAAGGGCGGCAATCGTAATTGGAGGTTGTTGGTTGTTGGCCGAAACGAGTGTACAGATCCACATCGCCAGTTCCACCTGAAGTCACAAAGCGAAGATTTTTAGCATTGTCAGGAATGTTAACGTAATAAAACTTCTCATCACCTTTATTGCCATTAGCTGTAATTGAAACGCCATTCTCCAGTTCATTATCCCCTGTAGGTGTTTCGCTGACGGTAACGCTTTTACTAACATTATCGCTCAAACCATCATTATCCGTAACAGTCAGCTTTACTTGGTAAGTGCCTGCTGAAGCATAATTATGCGTTGGGGAGGTTTGACTTGAGCTTTGTCCATCGCCAAAATCCCACGCGCGCGAGGTGATACTGCCGTCATCACTGCTGTTATCACTAAACTGAACTGTGAGCTCGGTTTTTGTAAAGCTAAAATCAGCGGTTGGAGTATTCGGTGTACCAGTATCAATAATGCTGCGTCCTTGTGCACTTTGTACTAAGTTCATAACGTCACCTATTTGATTGGCACTCCACCAGGAAACATTACTCGGTAATAACAAAGGATCATTCATGCGTTGTTCACGGGATAATGTTGAAGCGCCTGAATTAAACTGCGCAGTGCGAACCTGCATATTACTGTTTGTTACCGAAATGACTTTGAACTGCTGAATGCTCGCCATATCAATTGTCCATGACTTTGCATCATTGGCTGAACGCGCAGGAGCTCCCCAACTACCTTCGCCCACAAAAACCGTACCACCGCTCGTCGTTGTGGTAAAGTTTGAACCCCCGGGTTTTACCGCTTGAGTTAATTTATTAATATGAGTGTCAGACTCAACCACTACATTCATGGCGTGGTTATAAAATAAATCTGCCCACCATTCGAATAACTCATAATTTTCTGATTTACCTGTATAGTGAGGGAAAATTGGCTTGTGATATTGTCCAATGCGCCATGTGGCATTGCTACCTTGAGTGGATAAGTCATTGGTCAGCCAGTTATTCATCATCGTGGCATAAGATGACCAGCCACTATTTTTAAACTGGCTGTTCAAAGTGTATGCACGCAAGAGAGGTGAAATATTAAAGGCACCAAAAGTATCTTTAGGATCGCAATTGCCATCTTGATTGTAATCAACACCAAACACTTCACAAAGGGTTGAGTAGTTACCATCCTCATGATTACCATGGGTGGGAATTAGTGGATAAATACGTTTATAACTTTGTCCATTGATAGTATCGCTAGAATAAGTTAATGCCCAATCACTCAAAAAAGCCTTCATTTGTGACGTGTTATTCGAGTCGGTAAAGTCACCACCGTGCATGATAAATAACGGTCTGAGTTTTGCAATCAACTGATTACCTTGACGGCGAGTTGTATGGCCTGTTCTGGTATCTCCACCGGCAACAAAAACATAGGGTGAGTTATCCGTTGGTGCCGTTTTAAACCAAAAACGTTGACCACAGCCACTACTGTCACAGACTCTGTAGTAAACGGGAGAGTTTGCTGTTAAGTTGGTTAAGCGTACAAAGTAACTATCGAGAGAGCTAAAACGATCGGAAGAGGTTGGGTTTTTTTGTACCCATTGCGATTCATCCGTTGTTTGTCCATATTGTATATAAGGTGAGTTACTGCTGCCATCAGGGGAAAATCCTATAACCGCTGAACTAGCGGGATCACTGTCCCAGGATACTCGATGATAGGTGGTTGCGGCCGATGCACTTTGCCACATCGAAGAAGCGAGCAAGGCTATCAGGCCAAGCTTAACTTTATTTATGGGTTTCATATAATCTCCAAAGGAATTTAAATACAGGCTGCCAATACATCATTATTATTTTGTTGGCGCCTCGGTGACTAATCGCACAAAAGCAGCATTTCTATAAGGAATGCTAACGCGCTTACCACTGGCGAAGTTAATTGCAACTGCTCCATATTTTAAATATTGATAAGTTCCTTCTAATTCGGTTTCATGAGCAGACGTCCAGTAGTCTCCTCGTTGAGTAAATGGAAAAAATTCTTTTGCGATTAGAGCTGAACCTGGTCGAGGATTTTTGATTAACAGACCTTGAAGCTCTGCTTCTGTTGGGAGTCGCCAATGAGTTAAACCGCAAAGTTTGTTCTGGTTAACTCGTCGAATCAGATCAAGCGTGTCGCAACGATCTTTTTCAAAATAACAGTCTCCAAAATTTTGCACGCCAACGGTCTGGTTAAACCAGGA
>JAUIHB010000223.1 GCA_030432465.1 Gammaproteobacteria bacterium | reverse complement strand
GGGCCGAACCATTTTTTCGCCCTGCTGCGTTAAAAGCTGAACCTGTAGAATGACTACAGGATACATCTTTTGCCTTGCAGGACAAAAAAATGGCTTCGGCAATCTCAAAGAATGAAAGATAAACACGTCCTAATATTTGTGGGTAATTGAATGGATTGGCAGACGCTTACTTCTTAAATTGTTTATGACTCTTTTTTGGGAAGTTGGACTTTCACATTAACGCCTCCATCTTTGTCATTACAAAGAACCATTTTTCCACCATGCAAATGGACAATATTTTGAGTAATAGATAAACCTAAACCTAGCCCACCTGTTTTTTTATTTCTCGATTTTTCCAGCCTGAAAAAAGGTTTAAAAACATCATCAAAATTATCTTCTGGAATCCCTGGACCACCGTCCTTGATATTTATAGTTAATATTGAATCACTATCTACTATAGAAACCTCAGCGAAATGTCCGTACTGAATAGCATTATTGATAATATTTTGAATACCCCGTCGCAAAGCAACTGGACGACAATATAAAACAGTTGAATCAACCTTTGAGCTAAAGCTTACGGCAAAACCTTCTTCCTTTAAATCATCGCACAAACTTTCAACTAAAGCACAAATTTCAACTTTTCGGCTAACTTCGGTAGAACTACAACCTCTGACGAATTCAACAATGGAATGAACCATCTGAGACATATCATCTACAACTCGATTGATTCCTTTTTGTTCTCTTGGATTGCTCAATAATTCAACTCTTAGCTTTAAACGAGTAAGTGATGATTTAAGATCATGGGAAATTGCTGCAAACATTTCTGTTTGACTTTGAATTAAACGCTGCAGTCTTAATTGCATTAGATTAAAGGAACGAGCAGCCACTCGAATTTCCATAGAACCTTCTTCATTCATTGGACTAGCATTAATATCAATACCTATAGCTTCAGCAGCACTTGCGAGGCGCTCTATCGGAGATACGAGCCTTACTATATAATACCAAGCCAACACCAATCCAACGAATAAAAGAGCTAATAGGTAAAGCATTATCGTTTCACTAAAAAGTGAGTTTTTAATTGGTAATACAGCATGAAAAGTAGAAGTAGACTTATCTGGAAACTCAAAAGCAGCAATCACATCAAGCGCACCTTGATGATCCTTTTTTAATACACGAGTAATTGTATCTAGCTCTCTTACACAGATATCAATGTCAAACATGTTCATATTAGCGTTAGCACGTTCGAACTGCATTTTCATAACCTTTGAAAACTCATTATCCATACAGGAACGGCTTTCATAGGGAATAACATTTGGGTACATAGAAAGCAGTTGCGTTTCTGCTGCCGCTAGTATTTTTTTCCTTTCAAACGAAGGAAATTTTTGTGCTAAGTTGACTATCCCTGATATCCGTTCGGCTAAATCATTAGCTTCTGTCATTAGTATTGTGTGATTTCTATTATGTTCATAAATAAATAAACTAATAGCCTGTGATAAAACAAAAACACCACATAAAAAGATAATGGCTCTAATTTTAATTTTGTTCGGCACCATACTCATCTTATCTCAACATTATGAGTAAAAATATATCCCGATCCCCAGGCTGTTTTTATAATATTGGGTCGTTTGGCATCATCTTTTAGTTTTCTTCTCAAGCGGCTGATATGGGAATCAATGCTGCGATCAAATGCATTACTATTTCTACCTTTGGTTAAGCTTAGCAATCTGTCTCGCGAAAGTGGAATCTGCGGATTTCTAACAAATGCAAGTAAAATTTCATTTTCACTGGAAGACAAAGTGGTTACCGTTGACTCTTTATCAAGTAACTCCATCCGAGCAGGAAGAAACTGCCATCCCCCAAAATAATACCCTCCTCGATTAACACCTATCGACTGATATTTCACACGTCGAAGTACCGCACGTATTCTTGCAATAAGCTCACGACTACCAAAAGGTTTTGTAACATAATCATCAGCGCCAACTTCCAGACCAACGACTCTATCTATTTCATCATCTTTTGCAGTTAACATTATAACAGGCGGCATATCAGGATCTGCTCTTAACTGGCGACAAAGTTCAACGCCATCTCGTCCCGGCAACATAACATCAAGCAGAACTAAATCAATCCGTGTTTCAGCTAATTTTGCAAACATTTCTTCACCATTTTGTGCTGTAATGACGATAAAGTTATTTGCGGTTAGCAGTTTTGATATAAGATTACAAATATCCTCATCATCATCTGTAATAAGAATACAAGTTTTATTCTCTGTCATAACAGTTCTCTCAATTGAAAAAAATAGCACGCTATAAGTTTATGATATTTCAGTAATTACGAAGTAGGATAAAAATCATTCAAAAAATGAATTGTAGTTCCATACATAATCTCTATATAACTAACTCTATCTAGCAAAATAATAAACACTAATAATCATCAGTTGTTATCATCTCTTGCATTGATTTCTACATAGTAGCTTTTAAATTTTTATCTGCGATTGGGCTTTATCTATAATAGAGACATTCTCAATTATATCTATTTTTTAATATTATGGATTATTCCGTTGTTTCACAACTTTGCCATATCCTACGGTAAGTTGACAAGAGAGAAGCTTTCAAAGCAGCAGACTTTCTCAGAAATATTATTTAATACTTCTGTGAAAATTATGGCTTTAAAAACTAAATCACTCTTACTCTAACCAGCATTAAGCCGGCTCAGCTAGAAGGTTCAAGGGCTGGCTCAAGTTCAAGCAATAAAAGCATCTGGAAATGTGCATCAACTGCACATTATTTCACACATTTAACAATATTAATTACAGCTTTGGTGGCAGAGTAATAACAATCCTATTAACAATTGTGTCGAGTCGCGGAATATGAAGATCTCAGTATTAAAACAAAGTAAATGTTTAATACTCACTTTAGCTCTCTTTTGTGGCAATCTTTTGGCTCAGGGAGTTACCAATTTTGATGGTAAAACATTTATTGAATCATGTAATAAACTAAATTCAGAAGTCAGCTCGTCAACATGTGTTGCTTATCTGCAAGGCTTTTTAGATGGCTTTCCAGATATTATCGAAAAAGACAAAATCCCTTCAGATTATATGTTAAGAGCAACTAAGACACGTGCACGTAAAGGCGATACTTCAGTCAACTCAATTTTAAATGCAAAATATTGTGTTCCTGATAAGCAGTTTATTTCTAAGTTAGTTCAAAAAATATCAAAAATACAATATGACCCGAAACAACACCAGTTGGCGAGTTCTGTAATAGTGTCTGTTCTAGAAGAAAACTATCGCTGTTCTCACTGAAGTCTCACCGAAAAAACGATTCCAGAGAATAAGTAATTTAAAGATAATTGCATTAAATTGAGGTGTCATGCGTCATATAATCAGTATTGCTCTTATGCTCAGCCTTATCTGGCTGGTTAACTCCGGACATTATAATCCGTTGCAATTATCACTTGGTGCGATATCGGTTTTTTTTGTAGTCTGGCTTGCTCACCGAATGGATGTGGTTGATCATGAGTCACAGCCGATTCACTTAAGTAAGCAGCTTCCTATTTATTATTTATGGCTGATAAAAAAAATCGTTATCAGCAATATCGATGTTGCACGACTTGTCTGGCAACCTAAAACCAGTATGACGCCCCACTTCCAACGACTCCTTATTTCACAAAAAACCGATATGGGACGTGTTATCTACGCAAACTCAATAAATCTCACTCCAGGCACACTTTCTGTCGATTTAAAAGACGATTATGTTTTAGTTCATTCACTTACCACCGACGGAATGGAAGAATTATTACAGGGAGAAATGGCACAACGGGTCAAAGAGTTGGAATGAATAACATGTTTTTAATAGTCACAACAATCACATTACTAGTAGTAATGGCTCTAGCACTTATTCGTGCATTTGCGGGACCTACAGTATTTGATCGTGTTCTTGCTGGAAATCTCTTTGGCACAAAAGTGGTATTGCTAATTGCTGTAATGGGATTTTTAACGGGGCGTCCAGACTTTTTAGATGTCGCTCTAACTTACGCACTGATTAACTTTATTAGTGTTATTGGCATACTACGGTTCGTCGAAATTACCAGAAAATCATCACCAAAGGAGCAGAGTTGATGTCCTTAGTTGTAGATATTCTTAGTGCCATTTGCTTACTAACCGGGAGCTTTCTTATTTTGTCAGGTGTCATAGGTGTCATCCGTTTTCCTGATTTTTACACACGTATCCATGCTGCTGGTATAACAGAAACTTTGGCTGCTAGCCTGATTTTAATCGGGTTAATGTTGATAGCGGGTTGGGGTCTTGTTTTATTCAAATTAATTTTGATATTACTTTTCATATTATTCACCAGCCCTACAGCAAGTCATGCACTGGGAAAAGCAGCCTGGAAGTCTGGCTTAAAACCGCATGGTTTAGTTAACAAGCATGATGAAGACTAATTACGGAGGACTGTGTCATAGAGCTTTTAATTAATATCACCCTATTAAGTATTCTGGTAATAACATCACTGTTCATTGTCCGGTGTAAAGACTTATTAGCGGCAACTATGCTGTTCAGTATTTACGGGCTTGTGTCTGCAAGCTTCTTTATGTCTATGGATGCTGTTGACGTTGCTTTTACTGAAGCTGCAGTTGGTGCAGGCATTTCACCACTACTCATGCTGGCAACATTAGCCATTGTTGGTCGATATCAAAAGACATCTGCCACGCTACCATCACCTGCAGCGGCTTTTATTCTGGTTTTTATTACAGGCTCACTGCTTATTGTAGGAACTCTCGACATGCCAGCTTTTGGCGCCGCAGACGCGCCAGCACAACTGCATGTAGCACCTCGCTATATTCACTTGTCGGGGGAAGAAATAGGGATACCTAATATGGTAACTTCGGTACTCGCCAGTTATCGAGCTTACGATACTCTCGGTGAAGTGGTGGTAATCTTCACCGCGGGGATTGGAGTATTGTCTTTATTGGGTTTTTCTAACTCTCAAAATAACGCTTACTTTATCGATAAAATCATCGCGCAAGATGAACACAAAATACTCAGAATTGTTGCTAAAATTTTAATTCCTCCCATTTTACTATTTTCACTTTATGTCCAATTTCATGGAGACTTTGGACCTGGTGGAGGCTTTCAGGCAGGCGTAATTTTCGCTGCTGCAATAATTTTATACACCCTTTTTTTTGGGCTCGAAGTTGCGCGCAAAGTAATCAACCAAACATTTATTCGAGTACTCGCGTCATTGGGTGTACTTCTCTACGGAAGTGTTGGTTTAGTATCTCTTTTAAGTGGTAAAAATTACCTCGATTATCACGTTTTTGCCGATGACCCGCAAACGGCACAGCACATAGGAATTTTGGTGATAGAACTCGGCGTTGGGATCACCGTTGCTTGTGTGATGATGCTGATATTTTTTTCGTTTATTGAGAATATCAAACAGGAAGAAGTACGATGATAGTGTTTGAACTTTTCAATTATTGGATCGTCATTGTGCTAATGATGATCGGCTTTTTTATTGTCATTTCTCGCAGCAACTTAATAAAAAAAATTATTGGTTTAAATATTTTTCAGACCTCTGTCTTTATTCTTTATATTAGTACCGGAAAAATTTCTGGTGGAACGGCACCAATAATTGCTGAAAATGTGACAGTTTATTCTAACCCACTTCCTCATGTATTAATTTTAACGGCGATAGTCGTAGGAATAGCAACCACTGCGTTGGCACTTTCACTGGTAATTCGTATCAAGGCGAGTTATGGCACAGTTGAAGAAAATGAAATATTGCAACGGGATCAGTCGTGAATAATCATCTCCCTATTTTACAAGTAATCATTCCTTTGCTGGGTGCACCTGCATGCTTTATTTTAGGAAAAGCCAGACTAAGCTGGTTATTTTCAATTGTCGTGTCCTTGCTCACACTTGCTGTAAGTATTGCACTTTTAATCGATGTACAACAGCACGGCACTATTAGCTATTTACTGGGTGGTTGGGAAGCACCTTGGGGGATCGAGTACCGAATAGATATAGCCAGTGCTTTTATTTTACTTATTGTTTCAACTATTGGTACCGTTACTTTAATTGGAGCACATGATGGTATAAAAAACGAAATAGAAAAAAACCGTCAACCTCTATTTTATGTTGCTTATTTATTGTGTCTGGCTGGACTCCTTGGAATTGTAGCGACAGGGGATGCATTTAATATTTTTGTTTTCTTAGAGATCTCTTCCTTGTCTATGTATACATTAATTGCATTGGGAAAAGATCGTCGAGCACGCTGGGCTTCTTACCAATATTTAGTGGTAGGCACTATTGGTGCAACTTTTATTCTTATTGGTATTGGTTTGATGTACATGATGACAGGTACTTTGAACTTACAGGATCTGGCACAACGCTTACCTTCCGTTGCCAACTCCAGTACCGTGCTTGCTTCATATGCATTCATACTTGTGGGTGTATCTTTAAAACTGGCTTTGTTTCCATTACATTTTTGGTTACCTAATGCTTATACCTATGCTCCAGGAATAGTCACGGCATTTTTAGCAGCGACTGCAACCAAAGTAGCAGTTTACCTGCTAATTCGATTTAACTTTGAAACTTATCAAATTACAGAACCAGCCATAAAACAGTCGATCAATACCGTCTTTATCGGACTGGGGGTCATGGCCATTATTATTGCGTCTTGGACAGCAATCAGACAATCCAATATTAAGCGAATGTTGGCCTATTCAAGTATTACGCAAATTGGTTATATGG